>JAYWDR010000254.1:0-5754 GCA_043779735.1 Cyclobacteriaceae bacterium
GCATTGGTAATAATGGGCTGGATGAATATCTATGCTGTCGGCTACGATGAGGGTGTGCATCAACCGATCGTTAGTCTTACGCTGAATTCCGGGAGGCAACTGATCTTCATCGCAGCTTCGCTCATCATTATCATGAGTATTGTAATTATGGACATGCGCTTCTATGAGACCTTTGCCTATGTTCTCTATGGAATAATGCTTATTCTTTTGCTCATCGTGCCAATTATTGGTAGGGAGGTGGGCGGCAATAAAGCGTGGATTGGAATCGGTTCTTTTGGGGTCCAGCCTTCTGAGTTTGCAAAATTCGTTACCGCCCTTGCAGTCGCCAAATTCATTGGTTCTGTTGGATTCAAAATGGATAGTCTGCGAAACCAGGCAATGCTCTTTGGACTCATTGGCATGCCTATGGTATTAATTCTGTTTCAAAAAGACACGGGCACCGCGCTGGTTTTCCTTGCTTTTGTCTTCGTATTTTTTCGTGAGGGCATGTCTCCTTTTCTCATGATTGTGGGTATCTGCGCGGCAACAATCTTTATTCTAACCCTTCTTATCCCCAATCAACTATACTTACACTCAGCCATTGTCTTGATACTAGCCTTGTTCATTGGTTTTGGTAAAAAGAAATTCAAACGAATCGCCTCCTTGACAATCGGCGCGATCATGATCATGGGCGTGATTGAAAGTGTGGATTATGTCATCCACGATGTGTTAAAACCGCACCAGCAAAACAGAGTAAAGGCATTGATCAATCCGGATGCGGATCCCTTGGGCTATGGCTGGAATGTTACCCAATCAAAAATTGCCATAGGCAGTGGTGGGTTTTCCGGAAAAGGTTTTTTGAAGGGCACCCAAACCAAATTCGATTTTGTGCCTGAACAAAGCACTGACTTTATTTTTTGCACGATTGGGGAAGAGCATGGATGGTTGGGAAGTTTTGTCACCGTAGCTCTGTTTGCAGGGCTCTTGTTGAGAATCATCTTTCTTGCAGAAAGGCAAAAGAGTCGTTTTTCCAGGGTGTATGCCTACAGTGTGTTGAGCATCTTTCTTTTTCACTTCGCCATTAATATCAGTATGACGGTGGGCCTATTTCCTGTGATAGGCATCCCACTTCCCTTCTTCAGCTATGGGGGTTCTTCGCTATGGGGGTTCACAATTTTGCTATTCATCCTCCTGAAACTAGACGCTCACCGTGGGCAAGAGTTGCAAAGAATTTAAATAACGCTTTAGATGCTATCCAGTTAGCTATGGGAAAAATTCTCTTCAGGTAAAGCGTTTCTCCACCATCTCCATAAACTCCTTATATTCTTCGCTCTCCCTATTCCATTCACCATAATTATTGGCCATATAAGATTTAGCCCGCCCCAGATATTCCAATTCATCGATTTGGTCGATCGCATTGGAAAACAATTCAAAGTCACCATTGAACAGAATTTTGGTGAACATGAATTTTTGATTGATTGTAAGACTATCCTTGATTTTCTTTTTCTTTTGAAAATCTTCCGCTAAAGTAGTGGGGGCGTTCTTGGCTAACTGATCGTAGAGCGTTGATTGTGTTGAGGTCTGTTTCTTGATAGGCTTACCTTTCTCTGCCTGCACTTCTACCGCCTCACTTATGGCAGGTTCCGGCTCCACTGTTAATTTTTTTGGCGTAGCGGTCTTCCTATTATAGAACTTATCAAGGTCGAGCGTACTGACAATAGACAACTTCGTGATGTATCCGTCAATTTCTTCAGGAGCAAAATTCACTTCTTCAAGAATATGGTCTAGCAGGGCAAATGCTTCGTTACCTGAAATGGTGGTAAGTTTCCTTTCTTCGAGCACCTGTAAAAGTCGCTCGAGTGGAGTTCGGTTAATTATAACATACTTAATCTCTGCCTTAAAGTCCTCCAATTTTAGTATGCCAGCGGTCCCCTTGTCAAGAATCTCCGAATAAAAATCATAAGGATGAAGGATCAAGAACAAGGTCTGACTTACTGCTTTCTTTAGCAATGGCTGAAAATTCTCTCTTGAAATTGAAATATTATTGGACAATAAGTTCTGGAATTTGGCAAGCGCAGCGGTCACGGCAGGATCTGAGTAATCAAAAAATGGGCTCCGGAGCTTGTGGTTTTCAAGCTTCCAGGCATGAAGCAATTCGCGTATAGCAAATAGGTTGATTTGATGAATCTCGCAGGCTTTGAGGATTTCGGGGCCTGTGATTTTTTCCTTCGCGGAAAAAAAAGAAGCTGTTACCTTCGAGGCAAAGTCATCGCTGTAGTCCTCAAGGGCGCTTAAACTGATTTTCTCATCCATGCTGCGCGGCGGTAATAAGGCTTATTGAACAATGGTAAAGATAATAATAGAAAATCTTGGACAAAGAGAAGTACAGGTGACAACATTGAATAAAACGGCGTTGCAGCACTTTCAAACCAATTTTATTGACTGGATGCACGATTGTGGCGGTAAAGGGCGCTGTACGACCTGCAAAATGATCATTGTTGAAGGTATGGACCAGCTTGGCAACCTGACAGGGGCAGAAAAAGACTATCGCCGCCAGGGACTGCTCAACGAAAACGAACGGCTGGCATGCCAGGCTTGTGTACTGGGAAGTGTGACGGTAAGGGTGCCGGATGATTCTAAGTTGCCGCATATGCGGTACAGCGCCTAACCACGACCCTGTGAATTTGGTTACATCGCACATGTTTTTTGGATTAAGAAAAGTAATGGCGGCTTAAAATGGAGCTATTAGAATATCCATGCCATGGTGTAACTTGTTTGTGCTTTGGCCCCCTAAACCCTAAAAACCATGAAATTCCCTGAGCCCACCCCCCTTAAGTCAGCCAGACTAGCTTTATCAATTGCGCTCCTCGTGCTTGTTGTTGGCTCGTGTAAAAAGGAGGATGCCACCCTAAATACCGCCAACGGAGCGGTAGCGGGATTGTTTAATAACATTTCCGACATGAATAACAGCAAATTTGCTGTTGCAAAACAAACCCTTTCCACAACAGGAAATGTAACATTTACGGGTTTACAGCCCGGCAAGAAGTATTTTGTGAAAGTGGTCAATGGCAAGAATGGGAACATTAACAATAAGAATACTTCATTCACCCCCAGTACTGCTACCGGGACAAATGGATCTGCGGAAGTTATCAAAGGTGTGTCCCTCGATGTCTTCCCCGAAAACGATGTGGATGGCGATGGGAAAATAAACAGGGAGGACAATGACATAGACGGTGACGGCTTTTTAGATTCTGAAGACGCCGATGCCGACGGGGACATGAAAGAAGTTGACGGGTTAGACTCAGACTCAGACGCCGATGGCATTGAAAACAATGATGATGGTGACATGGATGGGGATGATATTACCAATTCGGTCGACGAAGACGTTGATGGCGATGGACAAGACAATCAGGATGATCTTGATATTGACGGAGATGGTGTATTGAACAATACCGATACAGATGATGATGGAGACGGCGACCCGGACAGTTCAGATGATGATGATGGAGACTCTGATAACGATGGAAAACCCGACAGCGAAGATTCAGATGATGATGGAGACGGAGTACCCGATACCAGCGACAATGATGATGATGGAGATGGAATTCCCGATGGAAATGAATCTTCCCAGCATGACGCAGACCTTGACAATGACGGTATACCGGATGCAAACGATCCAGACATTGATGGGGACGGTCAAATCAATGCCAGCGATAGTGACATGGATGGCGATGGCAAACCTAATCAGGATGACTCTGACATGGATGGTGATGGTGTCCGTAATGAAGTTGATTTAGACGCTGATGGAGATGGAATCCCTAACGCCATTGATACGGACATGGATAACGATGGCGTGCTTAACGATGCGGATGATTCTCCGTACGGAAAACATTAATGACTTATTTTGATTTAGCCGGTTCGGTGTTGAAAGTCAGCACTAGCCTGGGAGCAGTACTGATTGTTCTTACTTTCGCAAGTGGGCGAGAATCCGATATTGGGTTTCCACATCCCCTTTACTGATATCCGCAAGCTTGCCCTTCAGCATGCGTTTCTTCAAAGGTGAAAGATAGTCTATAAACATTTTGCCTTCGAGGTGATCGAATTCATGTTGGATAATGCGGGCCCTGATCCCTTCATACACTTCTTCTTTTCGGTTCCAGTCTTCATCCACGTAGCGAATCCTAACCTTCTGCTGTCGCGTTATATTTTCGCGGATATTGGGAATACTCAGGCAGCCTTCTTCAAACTCCCACTTGTCCCCTTCTTCTTTAATAATCACAGGGTTAATAAATACTTTCTTGAAGCCCGTCATATCCTCTACCTCATCCTCTTCATCCAGAGTAGTGCCATCCACCACAAAAAGGCGAATGCTCTTTCCGATCTGTGGAGCCGCCAGCCCAATACCATGAGCAGCATACATCGTGTCATACATATCTTGGACAAAGGCTTTCAAATCGAGAGAATCTTTTTCAATTTCCTTTGCCCGCTTGCGCAATATTGGATTACCGTATAGTACAATGGGATAGACCATTCCTTGGAAAACTTGTTGAACCACAAAGGTAAAAAAATGATGGAGTTTTCTGACATTGGGATCAAGACTGGAAAACACAATATTGAATTTGATCGCTGGAAAATCTTGTCAGGCTGATTCCGCCTGAATTTTGGCTATAACTTAGCCTGCCTGTATACTGAAAGAAAGTACTCATTTTATTGATTCAAGAAAAGATTGCAAAATCAACGTAGCACTTATCTTGTCCACATTCCCTCTTACCCGACGGTCTTTCTTTTTCATGCCACCGTCAATCATGGTTTGCATAGCGATAGAGCTTGTGAATCGCTCATCGATGAGCGCTACGGGTTTATCAGGAAAATTCCTGGTAAGCCTCTCAACCAATTGCCTTACATGAGGCGTCATGTCTGTATCTTCATTAGATAACCGCTTGGGCATACCTACTACCAGTTGGTCTACTGGTTCTTTTTGAAAATAATCTCTAAGAAAATTCAACAACTTCTCACTTTCCACAGTCGTAAGGGCAGTGGCGATGATCCGCATGGGATCAGTTACCGCAATGCCTGTTCGCTTCATGCCATAGTCAATTGCGAGGATTCTTGCCATGGGTAAAGATAAAAAATTGGATCGTCCTTCAGCAATATTACTACCATGTCGTTTCGCTGAATGTTAACTTTGCCCCATCTTTACCGTTAAGTAATGCAAGTGAATTCATATGGATGAAATTAACAACAGCCCCCGGCAAATCGGCCTTCCCCTGGTTTTGGCTATTGGCCTTGCTGCGGGAGTCTTAATTGGCTCGAGCATCAATTCATCATCCGTTATCGGGAAATCCGGGGATGATATCCAAAAATTACGCGAGGTCCTGGGATTGATTAAGGATGAATATGTGGACACAGCCAAAACAGATGTATTGGTGGACGAAGCTATCCAACACATGCTGGACAATCTGGACCCCCACTCGGCCTATATACCCATTAGTCACCGGGTAGAGGCAAACGAAGACTTGCAGGGTAATTTTGAAGGCATCGGCATAGAATTCAGCATCTTCCATGACACGCTTGTTGTGGTGTCCGCTCTCAGTGGTGGACCATCGGAAGCAGTGGGCCTGCAGCCAGGAGACAAGATCATCAAAGTGGGTGATAAGATCATCGCTAACGTCGGTCTGACCAACCCGCAGGTAATGAAGCTGCTCAAGGGGCCGAAGGGCACCGAGGCAAAATTACAAGTCGTTAGAAAAAACGCGAGGAACCCTCTTTTGTTCA
>JAYWDR010000255.1:0-5730 GCA_043779735.1 Cyclobacteriaceae bacterium
CGATGGATAACAATCTCTACAGTCTGATGGAGAATCTGAATTTTGCGAATACGGGCGTTTCGCTCCCTAATGGAAGTGAACGCCCTTATCATTTTCAAACTCTGATCAATCAGTACGACACGAGCAATGAGGCTTATGTCACCGTAATGTATAAACGCAATTACCCAGGACAACCCTATACGCCACCCAGCGCAAAGCCGGGACTTGGCCCTGGAGACGATGCCCCAACGTTTATAGGAACCATCACTCAGGCATTACCGGGACTGGTCCCCGGAATCGTGAATGCACTGATCAAAAAATCTTATGCGCCTTACAACGACGTATGGGGAACACATGGGGAAATTTTTACCAATACCGATACCCACGGAAAAGTATTAAGTTCTGCCATTGGAGTGCCGTTGAGCCAGGTGAACCTGGTGAGACAGCTGTTGCTTGACCTAAATAAAACAAAGGGCCCGTTTGTCGGAGTGCTTGCTTTTCGATTCGTGAAGGGAACGCAGGCCACATTGGGCTTTACAAGATTTCCTGAAACCTGCGTAATTGAATTAGACAGCGTTTTCTCCAATGAATCATACCGTTTTTATGATAGTGTCTGGAATGAATTGTACAAGCAAAACATTCAATTCACTTTTCATTGGGGCAAACTTCTCCAACTGGACGCATCCAAAGTGAGAAACATGTACACGGACAAGAATGTGGATGACTGGATTAACGCACGAAAAGCGATCATGCAAAGTGATGCCTGTATGCGGGTATTCACAAATGAAGTCATGCAAGAGTGGGGCCTGGATATCCTCCCACCTGTCATCGCATGAAGATTTAGGTCACGATCTTTAGCATTAGGCAAAAATCCCAGACTGCTTCCTGTTAAGCCAGTCCGTATTTTTTTTATAATTTGTATGGCCCAAGCCCATGAGCCAAAACCCCGAACAAATCGCCCGCGATCATATCGACAAACTCCTCCAGGAGTGCGGGTGGCTGGTTCAGCCTCTAAACGCAGTTGCATTGATAAATAAAGAATACATGAATCCAATTGCATCAACTGGGTTTTTGTGTTTTGAGGCCAAATGAAAATCGTGTTATTCCAGAATTTCTTTTTGAACTCACAAAGAAATCATTTTTTATTGAACGACTCTCTAAACTTGTAAAGGTAGCAAGCTATCCTGCTGTGACTGAAAGTCAAATTCTAGAAGCAGAAATTCCATTACCTTCAATTTCATTGCAGAAGAAATTTAGTTCAGACTGTCTATCAAATACCTCACACCCATCACAGTCCAGACAATTGGGGCAAACTAATCAGGATTTCCTTCCCCTCCCCGTATCAGTCCATTGCATTCCCCCTCATAGATTCGAGTAAAAATATTACCATGAAAAGCACCACAGAACCCCTTCCTGGCTCGGAGGATGATCTCAGGGCATCCAATGCAGTCCTCAAGCTGAAACTTGAACTGGAATACGGCATGCAGATGCACGACACAGACGACCTTCCTCCTGCGATAGAAAACCAGTGGCTTCAAAATGTATACAAATTTGAAAGACTGTATAAAGATGCCGGGCAGATAAGCGTGTACGATTTTGTCGGCAGGCCCGCTGTTACACCCTATGAATCACTGACACCGGAAGAGCTACCAATGGCGATCACGGAATTGATCGACCATCTGCGCGCAAACGGAATTTGTCTGGATTTCTGTTGCGACTACGAAGATGCTGTCATCTACCGCTTTATCACCACCGAATTCTTTGCGCATGAAATAGATAACATCATCCTGGAGGGAGGGGCGCGCTGCTTTACCTATGAGGAATTCCATCCCAATCATGACCATGATTTGCGTAGACTCAGTAACAACTTTATCAAAAGCGTAGTGAGCCAAAAGTGGAATGAGTTCGAAACTTTCGTTTTGGCAGATGCGGTTTCCTTTCATGAGAAACTTTATACACGCACCGGAATTTCCTCCATCATTGCTTTTTTTCAGGACCTTCACTCAACTATTGAGCTGGAGCAATTCACTATCCAGAATGTACGTGTGGATGAAGAAAATAAGAAAGGAGTTGTAAAAGGCGATCTTACATACAAGGCCAGTCTTAATCGAAAAGAACCTGAAAGCATAGAAGGTCCCTGCATCCTTCATTTTGAGCTGGGCCATCTTGACTGGGATATCGTCCAGTTTGAGATTCCGGGACTGTGATGGGGTGATGGGTGTGATAGACAGTCTGAACTGTGATTGGTGTGATGTGTATGATGGACAGGATAAAGTCTGAACTGTGATAGGTACGATGACATGATAGAATATGATAAAGGCGGAATACAAGTATTCGGAATTGACGGGAAAGATTATTGGTTGTGCGATGGAGGTACACAATAGGCTTGGCAATGGGTTCCAGGAGGTGATTTACCAGCGGGCGCTGGCTATTGAAATGAAATTTGCGGGAATGGAATTCAGCAGAGAATTTGAGATGCCCATCTTTTACGGGGATGAACAGATCGGTACAAGGCGCGTTGATTTTCTGGTAAATGATATTATAAGTGTAGAACTGAAAGCGTTAATAGAACTTGAACCGGTTCATTTGGCACAGGCAATAAACTATCTGGAAGCCTACAATCTCGAAATTGGTTTGCTTATCAACTTTGGAAACACCCGGCTTGCATTTCACCGGTTAGAAAACAAGAAGCATAAGCCATCTTGACTGCCCAATGCAGCCACTTCCGCCAGTTTAAGCAGCCATAAGGGTGTCTGGACAAAATATCCAGGTGCAGCCAGGCTTAATAATAACTTGCCGGCAACTTCTTAGCAACATGAGGTACATTAACGGGTTCCAACTGCCTGGATTTGGGTAAATTCAGGGAGCCCCGGTCTTTCCGACGAATAATAGCCGGCTATCGCAATCAACTTTTCTAATGAAACCCCTTCAAAACTTCATCAGCACGGTCATTATAACCATGCCTGGCGAGGCGCCTTCGATCTTATCGGGTTGTCTTGAATATTTTTCTGAATTTTTTCATCATACAAAGGATGCGACTTTGACTGAAAATCATGGTCATCGTCCTTAATAGTGATAAATTTGAACGGCCCCATCTAATGAGTCATTACTTCACATTCAACAACCGACTTAGAATTTCTGTTTTTCTGATCTTGGCCCTCTCGACTTGCCGCTGTGCCCAGGAACTCAAAAAATTTCCAGCGAGAGAGATTATTCCATCGGTTGATCAATATGAAATTAATATCAATGCTTCCCCTAACCCGCTCCGGGTTCTTTATCTGGGTTGTGGTCATTTGGTCATTCAGTATCGCAATGAGTCCATGATCACCGACCCTTATTTCTCAACCCAGCCTTTCAAACCAGGGAAGATCAGGATTCATCCGGATGATTATAAGAAATACGCTGAAGTTGTAAGTCGGCATGGCGTTGACCTTACCAAGGCTAGCAGTGTTTGGCTGGCCCATACGCACTACGATCATATGATGGATATACCGCTGTTGCTAAAGGAGAACCAATTAAGCAGGACGGCTAAAATTTATGGCAATGAATTTGGTGACAATATTTTGCAGAATTTTATCAAGCCAGAACAGTACCATACTATTTTGCCATCGGAAATGTTTAACCCGGAAGAAAAAAACCCCTCTACCTTACCTTGGTTGGACGCCTCGCCCTCAATCCGTGTCATGCCAATACTCTCCGATCATGCTCCGCATCTCAAGATCGGGCCAATAAAAATTCACCTGATGCGAGGCAAACTCAAGAGTGAATATTTTAGAAAGAATTTTACGGAAGTTTCATCACGAACCAGGCAGGGGCAGTGGAGAGAAGGGTGTACTTATTCTTTCCTGGTGGATTTCATGTCAGGAGAAAATATTGAATACCGGTTGTTTATTCAAACTTCGGCCAGCCACTATCCGCTGGGGATGCCGCCGCCTGAAATGTTGAAGCAACGCGCTGTCGATGTGGCCTTTCTGTGTGTGGCTTCGACCAATTTCGCAAAACCTTACCCATCGGACATCATCAAGCAAATCCATCCAAAAAAAGTGGTGCTGATTCATTGGGAAGATTTCTTTTTGAAGACACTGGATTTTGATTCCGCCAAACTTGTGCGACTTACTAACTTCAAGAAGGTGGACAAACAATTGCGCCGAACCGGGTTGGTGCCGTTAAAAGATAATTTCGTGATGCCGCGACCCGGAACAATGATTACGATTAAGTGATAACATGTCAGAAACACCTACATTAAATCAGGCCTCAAAACCTAATAATCTTGAACGTCATTGAAATAGCGGGGTATCTGCCAGATGTTTATCGATTTCCTTAATGAAACCCTTTCAAAATCCTCATCAACACCCCTTCCTCCTCGGTAAGTCCTGATTTTCCATAGCCGCCTTGGAGTTTGTCGAGGTCTTTTAAATACTTTTGAAGATTGTTTTCTTCGTACAAGCGGATGAGACCGGGGTGGACATAATACTTGCGGCACACGATGCGGGTGTTGCCAAGCTTCGCACTCACTTCATCCAATGCCCGCAAAATATTTTGTTTGCACATCGTGGCGTTTAACGCCTGCCCCATGGATTTAAAGGAACGTAGAATATTCAGCGAGCCTGCCCACAGCCGAAAATCTTTGGCGCTAAAATCCATACCAGAAGCTTCTTTGATATACTGGTTGACATCGCCTGAGTCAATGTCCCTGCGCTTGCCATCGTGTCCATAATATTGAAACAACTCCTCGCCAGGTATGTCCCGGCACTCTTTCACCACCTTGGCCAGCTTCTTATTCATCAATGATATTTTGTGATACACGCCCTTCTTGCCTTTAAAGGCAAAGTTCATCTCGCCTTGCTGGATCACCACATGTTTGTCTTTGAGGGTTGTAAGTCCATACGATCCATTCATTTTCTCATAGCCGTAGTTGCCCACACGTATGTAGGTCCGCTCCATCAGAAGGATGACGGCTGCCAGTACTTTTCGCTGGGTTAACTTCTCGATCGAGATGTCTTTCTCCAGTTGGAGACGAAGGGTGGGGAGGGCTTTACCAAATTCAAACAGTCTGTGGAACTTGGTTTCACTTCTCACCTTGTTCCAAAGGGCGTGATAACGGTACTGCTTCCTGCTCCGTTCATCGATACCAGTGGCCTGAACGTGCCCGGATGGCTTCGGACAAATCCACACATTCGACCATGCCGGAGGTATGGCTAGCTTCTTTATTCTCTCCAGGGTTTTTTTGTCGGCAATGGATTTTGATTTATAGGAATAAGAAAACCCCTTCCTCACCGCCTTACGGGAAATGCCTACGACATTGTCTTTGACGTAAAGGAGGTCCACGGCCTTGGCCGCAGAAGCATAGTCCCTGTCGAGTGTGAGAAACTCCTTGTGAGACAAATCAATTTCATCCTTGTGCTTCACGTTACGGTAGAATTAGAGGTCCTGTTTATAAAAAAGATAAGAACTACGTCCCTAGCAAAAAAATCCAAGGAAGTTAAGATGCCAGGAGTTAAAATCCAAAAATGAGAACCATAAAGCCCAGATACGGTGTGCGAAAGTTTTGCATTTCATAGTGATTTCTTGTTGCGACCAATAAATACATAAGCCTTTTTTTCAAGGGCTAGGTTTGAATTAACATTTACCTGAGCCGATGGAAAGCACTCCGGACCATTTATTCAATGCTGAAGACAACCTAATTGCCTCAAACCTTCTGCTTAAGATTAAACTGGAGCTGGAGCATGATATTATTGTAAGTGAAGACCT
>JAYWDR010000256.1:0-5724 GCA_043779735.1 Cyclobacteriaceae bacterium
TGAAAGGCCTGAGAACAAAGAATGACTAAGGCGGCCAGAATACCGGCTGCCAGCATCAATTTCTTTGAAATCTCTCTATTTGACATTCTTTCTTTGAAAGGACACAAAGGTAAAAATTGAAGGAGAATTTGCAACATTGAGAGGCGTGTGCCGCTGGTCTTACAGAAGTGTCTTAAGATAGCCTACCAGAACATCCAAGGCTCTATCAAAATGGAGGTTATTAGGTATCACCAGGTCACAATGATATTTCAGGGGATCAATCAACGATTCATAGACAGGCATGACATGGTGTTGATAGCGGTATAGCACATCATCCAGGTCGTACCCACGCTCAAGCTGGTCTCTCTTGATCCGGCGACCCATCTTTACATGATCCTTGGCCTCCACAAATATTTTGAGATCAAGCTCACGGTCAATTTCTTCGAAGAATTGCACAAACAACCCTTCTACCACCAAAATGGGCGCGGCCTTGAAAAAAAGCATTTTTTGCTCGGCAGCAGGATTATTGAACGTATATTCCTTTTTCACCACATCCTCACCGGACTTAAGTTTCTGAATATCGCTCAGGAAGGCCTCACGATCAATTGCCCCCGGAAGGTCAAAGTTCTTAATACCGTTATCATCGACCGGCTGTAAATCACGTGGTTTGTAATAATTGTCCTGCGAGATTAGGCAGAGCTGATCGGTGCTAAGTCGGCTGGCTAGTCCTTGCAGGAAAAAGGTTTTCCCTGATCCGCTGCCGCCGGTAATGCCGATGGTGAAAGGCTTTTTCAAATTCTCAATTATTTGCCTAAAGTCGGAAAAAATACAAGGATGTTCTACCGCAACCGAAGAAATTCTGCCAGCTTGTTCACTGCATGAGCCCTGTGACTCAACTTATTCTTTTCCGCCAACGTCAACTCCGCCAGCGTTTTGGTTAATCCTACAGGTAAAAAAATAGGATCATATCCAAATCCTCCTTCTCCCCTGGGTTTGTTGAGAATCATTCCATTCATGATGCCTTCAAAATTCCATTCACCCTCAGGCATGATCAATGAAATCACCGTGCGGAATTGTGCCTTTCTGTTTTCAATGCGCTTCATATTATTCAACAGGAGCTGCATATTGGCGCTAGCGCTTCGCTGGTCGCCTGCATAGCGGGCTGAGTAAATGCCGGGTGCCCCATTCAACGCCTCTACCTCCAATCCTGTGTCGTCCGCAAAGCAAGGGACCTTATAACGATCCCATACGAATTTTGCCTTTTGTTGTGCATTGCCAGCAATTGTATTTTGAGTTTCCGGCAGATCTTCCACACACCCAATATCACTAAGTGTCAGCAGATGAAATGCTCCGCCCAGAACACCCATCACTTCTTCCAGTTTGTGATGGTTGTTGGTGGCAAAACACAATTGCATGGCTACTTAAAATCTACCAACTCCACATCAAAAATGAGGTTCGAGTTGGGTGGTATGGCAGACGATGGGCTTCGGGTGCCATATGCTAACGCGGACGGAATATACAGCGTGGCAATGCTTCCCGTGGGCAAGTATTGAAAGCCGATCTGCCAGCCCTGGATCAGGCTAGACAAGGGATTCTCAAAAAACACAGGTGGGTTGGAAGATTGATCAAAGATCACCTGGGTAGTCAACAACCGGCCTGTATATTTCACTTTCAATTTATTGCTAAGTGCAGGTGTCACACCAGCACCAAGGCTCTTTATCACATAGCGCAACCCGCTCGTATCCTTCACCGCGGTAATGCTGTTGGTTGCCAAATATTTATCAATCGCCGCGACATCCTTCTTAAGTTGTTGCGCGGGTGTAACCGGAATATCCTGGCTGCAACCGATCAGCAACCCCACTATGAATAGGCCAAAAAAATACTTTATCATAAGCGTTTTCTATTTAAAATCTATTAATTCAATTTCAAAGATAAGGTTCGCATTGGGGGGAATCATTGGCGGATAACCATTAGCCCCATACCCAAGACTCGAAGGAACATACAACGTGGCCTTTGCCCCTTTTGACAACAGCGGAAACCCAATTTGCCAGCCCTGAATAAAACCAGAGAGGGGATATTCCAGAGGGCTTTTGGATTGGTCAAATACTATTCCATCCAGGAGAAGGCTTCCTTTATAATTTACCTTCACAGTACTTGACAACGATGGCTTTCCACCGGCTCCTTTCTTCGTTACAACGTAGCGCAAGCCACTTCGATCTTTTATTGCCATAATTTTATTTTCGATGAGGTAGCTGTCGATAGCAGTAGTGTCTAACGCCAACTGTCCAGCCTGCATCTGCGTGTTCTTTTCATTGTCCCGTACTTGCATTTTTTCCTGCAGTTTGTTGACTCCTTCCTGGTCCAGAATGTCCGCTACACCTAATAAAAAGGTAATCTCTGCTTCTGGTTTCACATTGGGAGGAACCTGCTGGCCCCAGGTATCTTCAAAAAACGACTTCGCAGTTGCTTTGAGGATAACACTGTCTCCTTTTTTCAATGCACGGAAAGAGCTTTCCATACCCTTCTCCTTTATCATCGCGGCGGTATCAGCCACCGGAATGACCATGGGTTTGTCCCTTCTGCGCGAATCATCCCAAATGGAATCCTTAGAATCCTTGTACAGCAGGTTTACAATCAAATATTGTCCTGGCTTCGCAAATTCTCCTTCGCCCTCACGCACCACGTTCATTTCGAATCCGTTGGGCGCTTTGCGAGTCTTGGAACAAGCGCTAAACAGAACTACTGCTAAGATAAATACATAAGAAAGTTTCATGATTATTTAATTTGAAGTTGATTTAGTTAGTCCCGAGTTGTGATTCATATTCTGGCAAGATCTTTAAAAATTTTTGAAGTGTCTCTTCCAATGAAGTACGGGAGGTGCCACCGGATGCATTTTTATGACCGCCACCCGCAAAGTGCTTTCTGGCCAATTCGTTGACCGAAAAGTCTCCTAATGAGCGGAACGACAATTTGATCTCATCCTTTCGATCGTACATCATTACTGAGAGTTTGATACCCTTGATAGACAAGCCGAAATTTACCAGTCCTTCCGTATCGCCAGTCTGTGAGCCAAATTGTTTTAGCTCCTGTGAGGTAAGTGTGATATAAGCCGTATGGTAGGGTGGCAGTACATGCAATTTCTGACTTAGCACAAATCCTGTCAATTTCAGGCGCTCGAATGAGTTGGTATCGTAAATCTGTTTGGCCACTTCGCTGGGCTTGGCTCCAAGGCCCGTCAGTTCGGAGGCAATCAAAAATTCTGTTTGTGTAGTATTGGAATGGCGGAACCCGCCTGTATCTGTCATCACACCGGCATAGAGACAGTTGGCAATATTGGCATCGATGAGATGTTTTTCACCCAATTGTTCAATGAGTTGGAATACAAGGCCTGCCGTAGAGGCAGCCTTTGAGTCCCATTGCTCGAAGGAAGCAAACTTTTCAGGGTCCAAATGATGGTCGATAAGTATCTTGATTCCCCTGGCACTTCTCACACTTTTTTCAAGTGTTTCAATCCTTTTCAAGCTTGAAAAATCAAGACAGAAAATGATGTCAGCTTTTGCGATGGCTGCTTTTGCCTTTTGCTCCGGTTCTGCTGATTCTGCAGTAAGGGCAACGACCTCCTTATTTCCCTCCATCCAGGCCAGAAAGGCCGGATAATCACTGGGGGTCACTACAGTAACATAATGTCCCTTCCTTTTCAAAAAACCAGCTAATCCAAGGGAAGAACCCAGCGCATCCGCATCTGGCTTGAAATGCGTGACGACCACCACATACTTGGGGGACTGAATAAGTGCCTTAAAAGCTTGAATATTTTCCATTGAAGGGGGCAAAAATGAAAATAAATGAGGGCTCTTGCAATGAAGGGCGCTATTCTTAAAGACCAATCAAAGGATTATAGACTTCTTTTAATAATTTTGCGCGCGAAAATTCACACTATCAAATTCAAGAAAATGGCTGGAAACAGGACTTTTACCATGATTAAGCCCGATGGAGTGGCGGCAGGATATACCGGCGCCATCACTAAAATAATTGAAGAGGCGGGCTTTAAAATTATTGCCATGAAGAAAACCAGGCTCACCCAGGCACTGGTAGGCAAATTTTACGAAATCCATAAGGATAGGCCATTCTATGGCGAGCTCTGCAACTATATGTCTTCAGGTGCCATCGTGCCGATGATTCTCGAGAAGGATAATGCAGTAGAGGACTTCCGCAAAATCATTGGTGCCACCGATCCAAAGAAGGCCGCGCCCGGCACTATTCGTGCGCTATTTGCCAAGTCGATCGACGCCAATGCAATCCACGGCTCTGATTCAGATGCGAATGCCGAAATAGAAGGCGGCTTCTTCTTCTCCCAATTCGAACGATTTTAAACTATTTGTTCTTTGACCAGGCCACTCGCCTGCGAAGGTTTTATTTTCTGCTTGCTGTCAACCTGATGGTTGAAGTTTTGTTGACTAAGAATTTGGTATTAGTTCTTTTTTCGCTCTTATGACTATGAATATGGATCCTCGTTATTCCGAAAAATTTGAGTCTCGTCACATTGGACCGGATCATCGCCAGATAGCAGCGATGCTCAAGGTGGTCAAAGCCTCATCGGTTGATGAATTAATCAATCAAACCGTGCCAGCGAGCATCCGTTTGAAAAAGGCCTTAAATCTGCCCTCCGCCAAATCTGAGTTTGAGTTTTTAAAAGAGTTCAAAAGAATTGCTTCAAAGAATAAGATTTATAAGTCCTACCTGGGCACTGGCTATTATGACACCATTACCCCTGGTGTCATCCTGAGAAATGTATTGGAAAATCCAGGGTGGTATACGGCCTATACTCCATATCAGGCCGAAATTGCGCAAGGACGATTAGAGGCCTTGATCAACTTTCAAACCATGATCATCGATTTGACCGGCTTGGAGATTGCGAATGCTTCTTTGCTGGACGAAGCAACAGCGGCCGCTGAGGCCATGCACTTATTGTTTGCATCACGCAAGGGAACCAAAAAGGCAGCCACCAAATTTTTTGTTGACAGAAATGTATTCCCTCAGACGATTGACCTGCTCAAGACCCGCTCCGCTCCAGTAGGGATTGAGTTAGTCATCGGCAATATTAATAACCTTGACATCACGGATGCGGACTTATTTGGAGCATACCTGCAAAATCCTAGTAACGAAGGGTCAGTAAAGGATTACACAGCCTTTATCGAGGCAGCCCACGAAAAAGAAATCTTTGTGGTCATGGGTACTGATCTTATGAGCCTGGTGCTTATGAAGTCACCCGGAGAAATGGGTGTAGACATTGCCGTAGGCTCCTCCCAACGATTTGGTGTTCCAATGGGCTTCGGCGGGCCTCATGCTGCCTTCTTCGCTACCCGCGACGAATTTAAGCGGCTCATGCCAGGCCGCATCATTGGGGCCTCCATTGATGCGAAAGGTAACCCAGGCTATCGTATGGCTCTCCAAACACGTGAGCAACATATTCGCAGAGAGAAAGCCACCTCAAACATTTGCACAGCACAAGTTTTGTTGTCAGTGATGGCAGGTATGTATGCTGTCTATCATGGACCAGAGGGCTTGAAAAAGATAGCCGGAAGAATTCATGGCCTCGCAACAATGCTGGATCAGGGACTAAGAGGTATGGGACTTAAGCCGGTGCACGAGAACTATTTCGACACCCTGATGGTCGCCGTCACCAGCGCGAAAATTATTGAGAATGAGGCTATCAAGCATGAAGTCAACTTCCGCTATTTCGAGGAC
>JAYWDR010000257.1:0-5722 GCA_043779735.1 Cyclobacteriaceae bacterium
TGGATGATACCTTACGGGTTTTTCACGAACAGGTTCTTTTGTTGGGAATCCATTCTGCCTTTTCGTTCTTATGGTTGCCGGATGAAAAAAATGACCGGCATATCTTTTGGGCTGCCTGGGCTGAAAACCTGGCAGCAGGGAAGGATTCAAAAGTCTTTAAAAGCAAGGCCATCAACTATGCTCTGGATAGAAATGAGCCTGCCACAGCACAATGTCTTGTTGATTGGAAGGGCAACGAACCTGTTGTTTCCTATCATGTGCCACCGGCCGGCGTGGAAAGTTATTTTGCTGCCTGGCAGGAATTGATTGCGGGTGTAGAGCAACTGAAACCGGAATATTTTTCGAATGGGCTGTACTACGTAGAAGCCTTTATGAAATATGGCTGCTTTGGTGTAATGATTGAAAACGAAATGCGGGATGAAGAAAAAAGGCTACTCGGTCGTTTTGCCGTTGAATTTGAACGCACCTACACCCGTTTCCTCGATCTGCAAAATGCAGAAGCACAGGCAAGAGAAGCGCAAATTGAAGCCGCATTGGAAAGAGTACGCTCCAGAAGTATGGCCATGCATCAAAGTGATGAGCTCAAAGAGGTAATTCAGGTTGTATATGAACAATTCGTTCGTTTAAATATCCTGATTGAACATACTGGGTTTATTATGGATTATAAAGAAAGGGATGATATGCACATTTGGTTGGCAGACCAGTATTCGTCTCCCTTTGAAATAACCATTCCTTATTTTGATTCACCTCATTGGAATAGTTTTAATGAAGCAAAAGGGAAGGGAGAGGATTTCTTTGCGAACCACCTGACTTTTGAAGAAAAAAACAGATTTTATCTGGATCTTTTTAAGTTGATCCCTGTATTGCCGGAGGAATCAAAGAAATCTATTTTCAGCAAGCCCGGTCTGGCCGTTTCTACGGTATTATTAGAAAATGTTGGCCTGTACATTGAGAACTTTTCGGGTATCCCCTATTCAGAGGAAGAAAATGCAACCCTTATGCGTTTTGGAAAAGTATTCCAACAAACCTATACGCGTTTTCTTGATCTTCAAAAAGCCGAAGCACAGACAAGGGAATCACAAATTCAACTTGCACTGGAAAGAGTCCGGGCCAGGGCGATGGCCATGCAGAACTCCAATGAGTTATCCGAATTGGTGGATACTGTTTTCAAAGAGCTGACAAAGCTTGATTTTGCATTAACCTGGTGCATTATCAATATCATTGATGAGGGTTCATTAGCGAATATGGTTTGGGCGGCAAACCCGGAAATGAATAATGCACCCGAATCGTATCATATGAAGTTTGAGGATTATCCGTACCACCACGCGATGCTCAATGCGTACAGAGAAAGAAAGGAAATATCAGTGTATATACTTGAAGGCCAGGAAAAAAAGATATATGATGATTATCTATTCAATGAAACAGAATTTAGGAGGACTCCTCAGACCGCCCAAGCTACTTCCAGGGCTACTGAAAAGTATGTCTGTACGTTCACATTCTGCAACTTCGGTGGACTGCAAACGGTTGGCACTGAACCGTTATCAGACAAAAGCCTCGATATTCTTAATCGCTTTGGAAAGGTCTTTGATTTAACCTACACGCGATTCAATGATCTAAAACAAGCCGAAGCACAGGTGCGCGAGGCGCAGATCGAAGCATCCCTGGAACGTGTCCGCAGCAAGACCATGGCCATGCACAATAGCCAGGATGTGGGAATTACGGTGGCCACCATGTTTGATGAGCTGGTGAAACTCGGTGTTGAAACCAACCGCTGTGGGATTTTGATCTTCAGCGAAACCGCGAACACGGAAGTGTGGACAGCCAAGTCCAGTGGCGAGGGAACTGCCACCCTGATCGTCGGGCATTTGGATGTAACCATTCACCAGATGTTGGAGGGTGTACGCCAGGCCTGGAAGTCAAGGGAAACTTTTTTCTCGTACGAATTGCAGGGAGAGGATATCAGAAATTATTACGAGGCCATCAACAACCACCCGGATTATCCTACCCAATTTGATCTTTCTTCCCTTCCTGTTCAGGAAATTCACAGCGATTTCTTTTTCCCGGAAGGCGCCATTTTTTCGTTTACGGCAGAGCCAGTGCCGTCGGAGTCAACCATCATTTTCAAAAGGTTTGCCGGTGTATTTGGTCAGACCTATCGCCGTTTTCTTGATTTTCAAAAAGCTGAAGCACAAGCAAGAGAGGCTACCATCGAAGCATCCCTGGAAAAAGTCCGGGGCCGGGCCATGGCCATGCACAACAGCAGTGACCTGACCTCAACGGCCGGTGTGGTCTTTACAGAATTGCGAAAGCTCGGGATCAACCCCATTCGTTCCGGCGTAGGCTTGCTGGACAATAATACCGGCATGGCCAAGTTGTATGCCGCCACTGCGACATCAGAAGATATGAACCTCTCCCTGGCGGGAACGGTGGATATGAGTTCTCATCCTTTCCTGATCCAGCAACAAGAGGCTTGGCTGAAGAATGAAAATTTCTCCGCGGTGTTGAGTGGTCCAGACCTGAAATCATATTATGAAGCAGTGTATGGACAGATATCCGTCCCGCTTCCGAGCAGCCGCGATTTCCAACAAGAAGAATACAGTTATTACTTTCCGTTCTCCGCAGGGTTGTTTTTTGTGTGGACGGAGAAGCCATATTTCGAGAATGAGAAAGCCATTCTCATCCGGTTCAAATCCATTGTAGACCTTACGTTCAGAAGATACTTGGATCTTCAACGAGCCGAAGCACAGGCTCGCCAGGCCCAGATTGAAGCCGCCATGGAAAAAGTCAGGGCACGATCATCGGCGATGCAGAAGCCGGAAGAGCTGGTGGAGGTAGCCGAAGTGCTGAGAAAAGAAATGGGTTTGCTGGGCGTGGAAGAACTGGAAACAAGTTCCATTTACATACCCGATGAAGCAACGGGAACAACGGAATGCTGGTATGCCATCAAGGACGTGCGGGATGAGGATAAGAAACTTCTCAGCGACCACATGACCATCCGTTTGAATGAAACCTGGGTGGGCAAGCAGATGTTGGATTTTTATACATCCGAACGGGAACAAACTTCCATTGTCATGCAAGGTGAGAACCGAATGGAATGGATCAACTATTGCGCCCAACATTCAGTCGTGCTCCATCAGGGATATTATGGAGAGGTGATCCCGGAGCGAACGTACCACTTACTAAAGTTTTCTAATGGCTATATGGGTGCGGCATCCCCCGGCAACATATCGACCGAAAGTTGGGATTTGTTGAAGCGTGCAACGGCAGTGTTTTCATTTGCGTACACGCGGTTCCTTGATCTTCGGAAAGCTGAGGCCCAGGGCAGGGAGGCAAGAATAGAATTGGCATTGGAGAGGGTTCGTGCAAGAACCATGGCTATGCAGAAGAGCGATGAGCTGGCAGACACGGCCGCCATTGTATTCAAACAACTGAGTGAATTGGGCATTGTACCCAACCGATTATACATATTTATTATCAAGGACGAGACAGGTGAAATTGAAGCCTACATCACCGAAGAAGATGGCAAGAAAGTAAGTCAGAAGTTCAACATCAATGTTCACCGGTCTCCGGTACTTGAGCAGATGTATGAGGGGTGGAGGGCAAAAAGCAGATTCATTTCGATTGACCTTCAGGGCAAGGAGTTGTCCGACTACATTCATTTCCTCAGTGAAGAGGTGCATGCTCCGGTTACGCTGGGACATACACAAACCAGGCGGGTGCAAAGCATCGCCTACTTCTCACAAGGACTTATCGGTATGGCTTCGCCTGAGCCGTTGTCTCAAGAGGAAATCAGCTTGCTGGAGCGTTTTACAAACGTGTTCAACCTCACCTATACACGCTTCAATGACTTGCAACAGGCGGAGGCCCAGGCACGCGAAGCCATTATTGAAGCCGCCCTCGAAAAAGTACGCGGCAAAGCCATGGCCATGCACACCAGCAATGACTTGATTGCGACTTCCAGTACCGTATTTGCTGAACTGAGAAAGTTGGGGCTCAACTCCTTTCGCAGCGGCGTGGGTTTGCTTACGAAGGAAAATCGAAAGGTAAAATTATATGCAGCAGGTTCTTCAGAAGAAGGAGACAATCTTTCATTGGTAGGATGGGCAGCCCTTGAAGAACATCCCGTACTATCGGAAATTTACGACAGTTGGGCTCGCAATGAAGACTATTTTCCCTTGCTGAAAGGAGAAGAACTAAAAACCTATTATGAAAAGCTTGTTGGCAATTTCACGGTGCCCCTTGCACAATCGGGAGGGTATGAACAACACGGCTACTTTCTCCCTTTCTCCGTGGGCATGTTTTATGGATGGTCAGAGAAACCATATTCCGAAACGGAAATCAAAATTTTGCGCCGATTTAAAACCATCATTGATCTCACCTTCAGGCGCTATACAGAATTACAAAAGGCAGAAACCAACGCACTTGAAGCGGTGCGGAGTGCTTCGCTTGATCGTGTGCGCGCCGAAACGGCTTCTATGCGCACAACCGCCGATCTTGAACGCATCACGCCGTTAATGTGGAATGAGTTGACCACCCTCGGTGTACCGTTCGTTCGCTGTGGGGTATTTATTATGGATGAGCGGCAAGAACAGATCCATACGTTCTTGTCCACACCGGATGGCAAAGCAATCGCCTCTTTCAATACGCCTTTCTCCAGCCCAAGCGGACTCACCGAAGCATTGCCCCATTGGCGCAAGAAGGAAATGTATAAGACCCACTGGGATGAAGAGGCGTTCGCGGTGCAGGCAAAAGCCTTGATGGACCAGGGCGCGATTTCTTCCCCGGATAAATATCTGACGGAGAACCGACCCACCAGTCTTGATCTGCATTTCCTGCCCTTTTTGCAGGGCATGTTGTATGTAGGGAATACTTCACCCCTGAGCGATGAGCAGCTTCAATTGGTACAGTCTCTTGCGGAGGCTTTCTCCACGGCATACGCACGCTACGAAGACTTTAATAAACTGGAGTCGGCAAAGGTTCAGATAGAAAAAACGTTGACCGACCTGAAGCAGACCCAGGCACAACTGGTGCAATCAGAAAAGATGGCGTCGCTGGGAGAACTCACTGCTGGCATTGCACACGAGATTCAGAACCCGCTGAACTTCGTCAACAATTTCTCCGAAGTGAACAAAGAGCTCCTGGAGGAAATGAATGCGGAAATCGAAAAAGGGAATTTCGATGAAGTGAAAGTCCTCGCTAAAGACATTATTGACAACGAAGAAAAAATCAACCACCATGGCAAACGCGCCGACGGCATCGTCAAAGGCATGCTCCAGCACAGTCGCAGCAGCAGCGGGGTGAAAGAGCCCACCGACATCAATGCCCTGGCCGATGAATACCTGCGCCTGGCCTACCATGGATTGCGGGCAAAGGATAAATCATTCAATGCGACCATGAAAACTGACTTTGATCCCAACCTTGGCAGCATCAATGTCATCCCGCAAGACATCGGGCGGGTGGTCCTCAACCTGATAACCAATGCGTTCTATGCTGTCGCCGAGAAAAAGTCCGCCTTCGGCAAGGCTACCTCGGACGAGGAAACAAAATATGAACCCACTGTAACCGTGAGCACGCACTTCTCCCTCTCCTCCGGAGAGGGTCGGGGTGAGGCCAAAATCCTTGTCAAAGACAACGGCAACGGCATCCCTCCCAAAGTGCTCGACAAAATCTTCCAGCCCTTCTTCACGACCAAACCCACCGGCCAGGGCACGGGGTTGGGCTT
>JAYWDR010000258.1:0-5667 GCA_043779735.1 Cyclobacteriaceae bacterium
TAGGAACGATTGCTATCAACATAAAAAACGAGGAACCGATTGCTACATCTGGATACTAGACAATGAGCTAGGTCGAAAAATTGGAATTGTTTTGTTGAATGAAACTGTTCCCAACACAACCACGCTAACCATTGGAGTATCATCAGAAGAATTTAACTCAATGGAAATTGAAGATGACGTAACTTACTATATTCCATATTACATTAGTTCGGGGGATAGTGTTTTCCTGTCGATTGAGGAAAAACAGAATAAGGACAGAAAGGATAGGCTCTACTCTTTAGGCTTTTTACTTCTGATACTACTCACAGCTGGATGGAGTATCAAGAGTTCCTTTTCCTAGTATCCAAATTTCCAATTTCAATAGATAATAGAGTTCCTAAATCCCTTCTTTGTTGGTTAACTGAAAACCAAACCGAAAACGACTGAAAAACAAAGCCCCGTAGGAGGTTCTCCCACGGGGCTTTAGCTTTTTAAGTTGCGGTCCGGACGGGACTCGAACCCGCGACCTTCCGCGTGACAGGCGGACATTCTAACCAGCTGAACTACCAGACCTTAAAAAACAGGGTGCAAAGATAGTTCTAGGGCCGGGTTATCCAAAACTTAATTCTATGTTCTATTAAGGCTTGCAATATTCTATGTTCTATTAAGGCTTGCAATATAATGTAGACGTAAAATTTCAAGTAATAAAAGCGACGAATTCTCAGGGATTCTTTGGCGATCCGGACGGGATTTGAACCCGTCTCGCCTCAGGCGAGATGACAGGCGGACATTCTAACCAGCTGAACTACCAGACCTTAAAAAACAGGGTGCAAAGATAGTTCTAGGGCCGGGTTATCCAAAACTTAATTCTTTGACCATCTTAAACTACACATGACCCGCTGTTTACATCACAGCATTCTTGCCTAATTCCTCTTCAATAGGTTGGAGTCCTGCTTTAACAGCCAATTCAAATAAATCCTATTAGCTCTTTTGAGTTTTCTTTCTCGTTTAAGAGCGCTTGACTTTGAGTCGCACTCTTCGGCATAGATTAGATTCCAAGGAATTTTTCCCGACGTAAACCTGCTTAGGCCAGCATTGTGCACCTCTAATCGCTTTAAGTAATCTGACGAATACCCTTTATAGAATGTTCCATCAAGGCTCTCAATAATGTAGACGTAAAATTTCAAGTAATAAAAGCGACGAATTCTCAGGGATTCTTTAGCGATCCGGACGGGATTTGAACCCGTCTCGCCTCAGGCGAGATGACAGGCGGACATTCTAACCAGCTGAACTACCAGACCGTTTTCTGTCTCCTTTGAACTGGTACTATGGCATTACTTACCTTGAATCCACCAGAACCTCAAAGACATGGTGCAAAGATAGCCTTCAACGGAATTTATCCAAAAGCAACGGAAGCGATAGTTCAAAAATGTCAATTACTGTCTGTTAACTTTATGGAAATTTCGATTTCCTCTTCGAATTGTGTGTCAAATACAAAGTCCGAGATCTCCCAGCCGGTATTGTTCTTGTACAGTTCAAAGGTGAACCGGATCGGATCGCGTTGATAGTAAACTAGGTAACTGACGATTCTAAACCGGCTTCCCACTTTTTTGGATTTGAGCTCCTCCTGCCCGATGAAATCGCCCATCTGATCTACCTCTTTTCCCAGCGCCAGAATGATGTTGTTCATTTCTTCCGGTGCTGTTGGGATCCACTTGTTGGTAGACCACGAGTACCTCACCGCCGCCTCATATCCCTTTGTTTTGTACAGGTCGAAGAAGGTTTTAATCAATTCCTGCCCGTCGTCTTTGGTCTGGGCTACAGCCGTCAGCGAGCCCAATAGCATGATTGTAAATAGACTCTTTTTCATAATGTTTGTTTTAATAATGGTTGACAATTTAGCAGTTCCGCATTGAAAGTAGCACTTTAAAGTATTATGGGCACCTCTAAAAACTCCTTGTACCCTTCTCTTCCGGAGAAGGGTGACGGGTTGAGGCCATAAATGACAAGGTTTTTAGAGATGCCCTTATGTAACAATCACAGAATCAAAGGACGACCGTCGGTGACAATTGAAGTATAACTTTAATGTCCTGAAGAATGCGTGCTGCTATACTACTAACTTTTTGGATGACAGCCTGTGTGAAAGCCTTAAAAGCAGCCGAATGGCACCTGTTCGCGACAAATTTCAAAAAACTGCTACTTTTGCAGTCCGCACTTAAATACGAAGGATGAATCTTCTGGATTTTGAAAAGCCCATAGCCGAATTAGAGTCCAAACTGCAAGACATGAAGCAACTTGCCGATAACAGTGATGAGTCGGTGAATAAGGCCATTCATACCCTGGAAAAAAAAATCCTTGACTTGAAGAAAGAGACTTTTGAAAATCTCACCGGCTGGCAACGCGTGGCGCTCTCCCGCCATCCCGACCGCCCCTATACGCTGGATTATATCTATGAAATCACTACGGACTTTATTGAAGTTCATGGCGATAGAAACGTAGGGGATGACAAAGCCATGGTGGGAGGGCTCGGTACCATTGAAGGTCAGACCTTCATGCTGATAGGACAACAGAAGGGCCGCAACACAAAGCAGCGCCAGATGCGGAACTTTGGTATGGCTAACCCGGAAGGCTATCGCAAAGCGCTGCGCCTCATGAAGATCGCTGAGAAATTCAACAAGCCCATCGTTACTTTTATCGACACACCTGGAGCTTTTCCAGGCCTTGAAGCGGAGGAGCGTGGACAAGGGGAGGCAATCGCGCGCAATCTGAAAGAAATGTTTATGCTGAAAGTCCCGGCGATTTGCATCATCATCGGCGAAGGCGCCTCCGGGGGAGCGCTCGGCATTGCCATCGGCGACCGTGTGCTGATGCTTGAAAATACCTGGTACTCGGTCATATCACCGGAATCCTGTTCATCGATCCTGTGGAGAACGTGGGACTATAAGGAACAAGCGGCGGAGGTACTGAAACTCACCGCCAAGGATATGCTCGCCAACAAATTGATTGACGGAATAATAAAAGAACCACTGGGCGGCGCCCACACCGACATCAAGTGGATGTCCGATGAAGTGAAGAAGACCATTCTTGCCACCTACAAAGAGCTGAGCAAAATTCCCACACAAGATCTGATCAGCCAGCGGATTGAAAAGTTTTGCGCCATGGGAGTTGTGAAAGAGTAGGATCAGGGTTCAAGGTTTAAGGTTCAAGGTTTAAGGTTCAAGGTTTAAGGTTTAAGGTTCAAGGTTGAAGGTTATCCTCTGAGTTTGCCTTTTTGGGTTACCGATTACTGATTACAAGGTTAGGCCAATAGCCAAATTGACGTATCATGAAACTCTATACTATCAACACCGGATTTTTCAAGCTCGATGGTGGCGCCATGTTTGGTGTGGTGCCCAAATCCATTTGGCAAAAGATCAACCCTGCAGACGAGAATAATCTCTGCAACTGGGCGTTGCGTTGCCTCCTGATTGAAGATGGAGACAGGCTGATTCTCGTCGACAACGGAATTGGTGACAAGCAGGATGCAAAGTTCCTAAGCCACTATTATCTGTCCGGAGATGATACTCTGTTAAAGTCTATTCAAAAGGCAGGATTTTCAGAATCAGATATTACGGACATGTTCCTTACGCATCTTCACTTTGATCATTGCGGCGGCGGCGTGAAGAAGACAGGTGAGACCTTGTCGCTGACCTTCCCTAACGCCACGTATTGGTCTAATGAAGACCACTGGAAATGGGCTACGCAACCCAATCCCAGGGAGAAGGCCAGTTTCCTACATGAGAATATTAGTCCGATGAAGGATAGCGGACACCTCAAAATGATTGACATAGCCGGACCATCACCTTTTGGCCAATTTGGAATTTTTTATGTGTCAGGCCATACGGATAAGATGATGATCCCAATGGTAAAGTATAAAGGCAAGACCTTATGTTACGTAGCTGACTTGATTCCTTCGGTGGGGCACATCCCTGTACCATACGTCATGGGTTATGATACGCGGCCAATGATTACCATGGAAGAAAAGGAACGGTTTCTGAAAGAAGCAGCCGACAACCAGTACATTCTGTTCTTTGAACATGATCCAGTCAACGAATGCTGCACATTAAAGAATACAGAGAAAGGCGTGCGAGTGGACCGGACCCTACGGCTTAGCGAAGTTTAAACTTTATGAAGGATATAGGTCTGGTGTTATCAGGTGGCGGCGCCAGGGGCGTGGCTCACATTGGTGTTATACAGGCACTCGAAGAAATCGGCTTACGATTTTCGAAGATTTCAGGAACCAGTGCAGGCTCTATTGTCGGTGCGTTGTATGCTCACGGATATACGCCGAAGGAAATTTTTGAAATTGTTCAGCAGGTGTCACTCTTGAAGTCGGTCCGGCTGGCTTGGGCTTGGACGGGCTTTTTGAAAATGGACGGACTGCAGGAATTCCTTAAAAAGTATATTCCTGAAAATGATTTCTCACAACTAAAAAAACCGTTAACGATAACGGCGACTGAAATAAGGACAGGGGAGATAAAGCGATTTTCAGAGGGTCCACTGATCCCCGCTATCATGGCCTCTTGCAGCATTCCGGCGGTTTTCGACCCGTTTCAATTGAATGGTTCCTTGTATGTAGATGGCGGCCTTCTGGACAACCTCCCGGTGAAGCCAATTCGCGATTCGTGTGAGTTTATCGTAGGATCGCATTGTAACCCTGTCAGCACGTCTTTTGATGCCACCAATTTGAAGATGGTCATAGAGCGCAGTTTGCTTATGGCCATTGGCGCCAATACGTTGGTCAGCAAACAAATGTGCGATGTAGTGGTGGAGCCTCAGGGACTGGACAAGTATGGCAGCTTTGACCTTGGCAAAGCCAAGGAGATTTTTGATATTGGATATAAATTCACTGTGGATAATTTTGAAAAGAGCCACTTTTGGAAAATGTTTGAATGATCAACACTGACTTATCATTCCAGGAACAGGTGATATTGGGTATTCCTGATGAATTGCCGGCACCAGCAGCGTTTGACGACTCAGTCAACCACGCTCCCAAGCGCAAGGATATTCTCACTACAGCGGAAAAAAAACTGGCGCTAAAAAATGCGTTAAGATATTTTCACCCTAAGCACCATGCCATTCTGGCTCCTGAATTTTATGAGGAGCTGTTAAGGTTTGGACGCATTTACATGTACCGGTTCCGCCCGGACTACGAGATGTATGCCAGGCCATTGCGGCAATATCCCTATCGCTCTTTGCAGGCTGGAGCAATCATGATGATGATTCAGAACAACCTGGATCCTGCTGTGGCCCAGCATCCTCATGAGTTGATTACCTATGGCGGCAATGGCGCTGTGTTTCAAAATTGGGCGCAATACCTATTGAGCATGAAGTATCTGGCCACGATGAGAGACTGGCAGACCCTGCACATGTACTCCGGGCATCCGATGGGATTGTTCCCTTCCTCCACTGAGTCTCCACGCGTGGTGGTCACCAATGGCATGATGATTCCCAATTATTCCAAACCTGATGACTGGGAACGATTCAACGCGCTGGGCGTAACGCAATATGGACAGATGACAGCTGGCTCATTCATGTACATAGGTCCACAAGGAATTGTTCATGGCACCAATATCACCTTGCTCAATGCAGGCAGGAAGATTTCAAAGAAAGGGGAAGGGCTTGAAGGAAAACTATTCTTGTCATCCG
>JAYWDR010000259.1:0-5649 GCA_043779735.1 Cyclobacteriaceae bacterium
CGATTTGAAATCCGAAAAGGCTCCGGTGGAAAAGGAAAATGGAGTGGTGGGGACGGCATTGAGAGAGAGGTTTTCTTTAAAGAAGCATTGGAGATCAACCTCTTGACGCAACACCGCAAAGAAAAGCCCTATGGTTTGTACGGGGGGGGGCCGGGAAAAACAGGTGAGCAGTTAATTGTTCGCAGAAACAGAAAGAGAGAAAAATTAAAAGGTATGGATAGCGTCATGGTCCATTTCGGCGATCATATCATAATCAAAACGCCCGGCGGTGGGGCGTGGGGCAAGAGGCGTTTCTAGAATCCGTCATCCTCACTCTTCCCATCCTTCTTTTTGTCCTTCTTCTTTGCAGAAGGGTTACTAAGATCATAAGGGGCTTCAATACCAAGATAACTCTGACGAAAGCGATTTATGAAGGCGAGGGTTTCCTCATTGCTGCCGGGGATAAATACCAAGTCACCCACTTTTGCTTTCCCTGAGTTGGTCTTCTTAGCAATCAGATTATTGAATGGGTCACTCGAGGATTGAACCATCAGCCGGTTGTCTTCATACCCCAGGTAATACCATGACTCTGGAGAGGCCTTAAAGAACACGTGGAACACAGGACTGCCATCTTCATTTTTTCTAATTTCCATAAAGCCTTCAAAGGCACCATTAATGTCGGCTTTCAGGATATTGCTCATCCCAAGTGTACCCTCGCTATAGAAGGCTTTGTGCTTTTGAGACCATTTCAAGTTGGTATTTGAAAAAACAATCGGCTTTGCCAGCGCCTGTAATGTGCCCAACGAAACATATCCTTGCAAGGAGCGTTGCTCGAAATCTTTGGCTACTTTTTCACCTACGAGGTCTGCGATCTTGTAAAGTAGCTCTGTCTGATCACCCAGACCTTCCGGGATATTCTCATTTTTGATTACGGCCTGTAGATCCGCTGCCATCATTTGATAAGCCTGAGCGGGCAGATTCATATCAGCCATGATGAAAGAGTTCATTTTAATCTCGTTGGTGACAAGATTACCGGAGCCCAGCGCAGAAGATGTCAGGCTGAAATCACCAATTCCTTTAAAAAAACTCACTGGACCCTCAAACCTCACCTCCTGTTTTTCCTCATTGTAGTCAAACACTTTCCCTGAGAGTTTTTCACCGGCCGCTTTTTGTCTGTCTTCAATCTTGAATTCATTGCTTTCCTTGTCAAAGAATAATGACCCGCTAGGCAGAAAGAAGTCTTCGTCATCAGGTGATTTTTTATCATTCACAAAGGTGATATACAGGCTATTGTCGGAAGCAATATGTAACCCGGCTTCAGCTTTTCTTCCATCTTCGGTAACAGCTTCATCGAAATTCAGGTAAATGTCCTTCTCATCGCCCGTTTGCACATATTTAAGCCAGGTATTATAATTCTTAATCTTTTTCAGATCCAGTTTGACAAACCCTCTCAGCTGCAATGCCGGTTTGTTGGCATACATTACCATATCCCCTTTGTAAAAAATACGTGGAGCAAGAGCAATTTTCGATTTTTCATCTACCGCACCGTTGGCAACGGTGTGCAGTTGCGGTGCTCCCTTTGTTCGTTTCGTCTTCCCCTGTTCCGCAATCGGTTCCAGCCGAAAGTCAGTCATTTTGATGGCAAACGTGTCCGAATTGGAATTGATATATTGATATGTTGCATAGCCCTTAAACTCCTTTCTTGACACAATATCCACGATGCCGTGCGTGAGGCGGTGATAACCGTTGAGCGTATCAAGAATAATCGTCGTGTTCTTCAATTGATTGATTTGGGCATTCTCTAATATCAGAACCTCGTTATTTTCCGGGGTAATCTTGGCGTCGGCCACAACGATATAAGGAATGCCGCTCACTTTTAATTGTTGTGTTTTGATGTCATATTCTGCTTTTGCCGCATTGAAAGAGAGTGAATCCAATTCCTTCCGGGTTGTGTAGAAGTAAGAGTTTTCAATCGGTACGTTTTCATCCTTAGTCATCGTAATCTTTTGCGTATTAAGATCCCACCGTGCCTTGGGTATTGATGTTTTAAACTGTGCATAAGGGAAATCGATGGCAGCCACACCCTCTATCTCAGGACTGATCTCAGCAAAATTCTGTGCGAGATTGAACTTTAGCCGAATGTCTTCTCCTGCCAGAGCCGGCTTATCCGGATTTGTTGTCTTTACTTGGAAGCTCGCATGACGCGCTGAAAAATCCTTGGCCGAGAAATTCAACTCATTCGATTTTGCTTCAGAGCCACGTGTGATAAGTCGGCCTGTACCGGCTACTCCGGTTCTTGACACAGTCATCGAGCCATCCAGCTGCGCGGTAGTATTATACAGATTGAAGGGGTCTTTGAGATTCTTCAGATTAAATCTATCCCGCTTGGGTTTCCAATTCAGTTCAAATTCCGGTAACGTCACCTGCGGGAACCACACCTGACCAAATTGCTTTTCCTTAAGCTCACCTACCTTTCCTTTACCGAGCACAGAATCCGGATAGAAGACAAAGTCACTAGACTGGACTGTGGCTGCTAGGTAATCGATTTTTCCGCTTACCCTGAGTCCATCATTGTCCATATTCAGGCTACCGTATACTCTCCCCTCTGCTTTGAATAACTGATCGCCCTTCGTTGGCAACGCGTGCGTAAAACCCAATGACTTATCAGGCATCGTGTGGAGTTTTTCCTTAAAGCCAGGAAACATGCCACTTGATACGAACGTGCCATCAAAGTTGATCGAGCCCGGGTCAGCATCGTTGAGGCTGTCAAGTTTAAATGGAGGAACAACAAAAAAAACAGAGCGGTCATAAACCCCGCCTAACACTTCGCTTCGGTCAAAATATATGACCCCTCCGGCAGTCGCATCAAGTCGAGGATAATTTGAATACTTCACTTTGCCTGATTTATTGTCAGGCATATTTATGAAGAGCGTTCCTGATGATTTATTGCCGCCTGTTCCAAGCCCTGCCTGTGCTGTTGCGGCAGAGTCGGCACCCACCATCGCGTTGTTCACACGCCGACGGATCGTTTGGCCCTTCGCATTTTTCTCAGTCACATAGAAGCGGATTGAGTCAATTTTATTCAGGTTGATAAAAAAGCTATCATATTTAAAAGTGAAGTCTTTTCCATTGATTTCGAAATTACCGGCCGTGATCTTTCCATCAAATTTGATGTCGCGGTTCTGCAGAATCGTAATGACGCTACTGTCTGGCTTAAGAATGACGTTTAGTGAGTCACTAACATTTACCTCATCCACACCCCGTAGGGTCATTCTTCGTCTGGGAAAATTCACAGTAGCATTGGCCGACTGATCGGTAGTTGAATGGATTTTTAAATTGTCATAATCCGCCATCCCTTTTTTGGCATTAAAAAAGTGTATGGCCTTTTCCTTTACTTGAACCAGGTCGGTCGATGCATTGTAATTGATCATCCCCTTCTGTGATAGAAAGGTCATAGCCCTGTGTATCTCTTCCGGCTTTTTCTTTGTCTTCTGCGCAAGATCGTATCCGTAAAATTCGCGTATCCCATTTTTAATCGAATAATTTGCTACCAACACCAGTGGATGAAAACTAAATCCTTGACCGGTCAGAAGGCGATAGTCATCCGGGTTATAAAAATCAACTGACTCAATAACCATGGGTGCCTGGTTTCCGCCGCCCATGGTAGTAATATTCATGGAATCCGATTTTAGATCCCATCGGATGAGGTCAGCACTGAAGTCAACATTGAAGAAAGAAGAAGTATATGGCGCATCGCTAAGTTGACCTTTTTCACGCTGCAGCGACAGTCGTTGCTTGCCGTAATCATAACGAAACTGTACCGCCGGATGGAAAATCGAATCATTGTCCTGATACAATTGTATCATGGCCCCCTTCGAGGTAATCACTGAATCCTGAAACTCAAACAGTCGTGAACGTGCCGTAAATTTCCGCTCCTCTTTTCCTATCACCTCCAGCCTAGAGTAGTCTCCATTTACCGAGGAGCTGTACATTCGATGACCATTGAGTGCAAATCCACCTATGTATCTCAAGTTCTCGTTACTAAGGCCGAGGATCTGAATGTTGCTTTGGTAGGACATGAAGCGTGGGTAATTTGAACTGGCCCTATCCTTGTGACGAACGCTTTTGAACTCAAATATTCCTTCCACCTTGGTCGGTACTTTACCAATATAACGTAGCCTCCCCTGGTCTGCCTTCACATGGGGTTTGTCTACATTGAAATTGTATTCCTTGAACTCAAAATAGACTGAGTCTGGGCTTAGCCCGGCTGAGATCCAGCTCATTATCCCCTTTTCTCCTACCCAGGTTCCGTCGCTTAAGCACAGGGATCCCCGTGTATTCTTTAAGTACGTAGAGTCATACAAGGTGGAAAAAACAAAAGTGACCGTTTCAAACTTAAGTATGGGGCCCGACAATACAGGTTGAGGCGGAGGCTGTAGCCAGGCGGGCATCTCGCTTTGATTCGTTTTAGTTGTATCATCATCCCACACTGTGTTGTTGTCTTGCGGGGGATTGGCATTATCCCATTGCTTAAATTTGTCCTCTGCTTTCGCTGTATCAGGCAGCTGTGCAGTTACGTCTTTAATGTACTGAAAGCTATAACTGTCATCACTAGCGTAGAGTCGGTAGGATTTTTCATAATGCAACGCATGGTATTCAAAAAAATCGCGGCAGTAATGGAAGAATGCGGTGGTCTTGGCGGCATTTTCATTTGCAATCACCTGACTTACCACTTTCAGAAAAGTTGAAATCTTAATGTCATCAGCATTTTCTTTTTCTACCATGAAGCCGATTGACCCATAGTAGTCCGTCAATAAAGGGAAGAGCTTGTATTTCTTTTTCTTCAGAATCTCCGCCTGCCTCTTTATCAATTCTTGCTGATCAAGGCTAAGCTTGTGCCATGCTGTGGCGAAGACCCCGCCCACCATGGATGTTTCAGTGTTCGAATTGGTCTCCAAAATTACGCGAATACTGTCCTGGTAGGCCAGTTTATAGGTCTGCTTAATCTGCGCCTGAACCACGGAGGTGAAGACTATGGCACAGCAAACGTATGATAAAACTTTTTTCACTGGGTCAAACCCTGAAATTCGTAAAATTATTCCGATTAACCCGTTTTTGGGTTATGGTATAACGTAAAACAGACACTATCATTGGCCTTCTATTCCCAATGTTAGGGTGATTTTTTCAATAAAATTGAAGCCCAGCTGTCGCGGATATCCTGCCTTTGATAGGCCAGCCCGAACCTGGCAGCCTCTTTCAAAAGATCCGGTATATCCTGGTTGTAAAATCCGCTCAGCAACAGAAGTCCATCCCGGGCAAGGGTTTGTGAATAGGTTTCTAGCTCGTCCAGCAGGACGTTCTTGTTAATGTTTGCCAGAATGATCTCAAACTGTTCAGGCCACAAAAAATCCCGGATGGTTCCCTTCCGGATAGTAATGTTCAGACAATGATTTCGCTCCGCATTCTCATTCCCGTTTTCCAGACTCCAATCGTCGATATCGAATGACTCAACTCTACGCGCGCCCTTTTTGGATGCCATTACTGATAAAATAGCTGTGCCGCATCCCGCATCCATCACAAGTTTGTCCCTATGGTTGATCTGCAGCTGGGCTTTAATCATGAGATAAGTTGTCTGGTGGTGGCCCGTGCCAAACGACATTTTAGGAGTGA
>JAYWDR010000260.1:0-5616 GCA_043779735.1 Cyclobacteriaceae bacterium
GAGTTCTCCTGCTCCCCACACCCTTATTGTGGTTGGAAATGAAGGCAGGGTTCTCGTATTCCTAATCCTGATCCCGACCCCAAAGCTATCGGGCTATCGGGACGAATGGGGCCGTTACCATTTAAGCTTATTTTCCAACTGCAACTAATTTGATTTCTCACGTGTTAAAATAGCTTGACGTGAATAGTTGATACGAGCTGCTAATGACTTCCCTTCAAAATCTCAGTGCCAACCTTGCCTCCCGCGACTCCAGGACTCCTCTGCTGTTTGTCGGTCATGGCTCCCCTATGAACGGTATTGAAGACAATGATTTCAGCGAATACTGGAAAAAACTTGGTCGTGAGATGACCCCACCCAGCACTGTGCTTTGTGTGTCGGCCCATTGGTTCACAAAAGGAACCTGGGTAACCGCAATGGAATATCCACAAACCATTCACGACTTCCAGGGATTCCCCAAGTCGCTCATTGATGTTCAATATCCTGCTCCCGGCAATCCGGTCCTGGCAAAAGAGCTGGCAGCGTCCGTGCGCAAAACAAGCCTGGGACTAGACCATGAATGGGGCCTTGATCATGGAACGTGGTCTTTTGTTCGGAGAATGTTCCCTGAAGCAAAAATTCCAGTGCTACAACTAAGCATTGACTACACCCAGGGACCTCAATTTCACTATGACCTGGCGCGGGAGCTTTCTTCTCTCAGAAAAAAAGGCGTGTTGATCGTCGGCAGCGGGAATATGGTGCACAATCTTGGGATCTTGAATTGGAGGCAACCTGAGATGACTTACGACTGGGCCCTTGAGATGAATGAGATGTTCAAGAAGCTGATAACGAATGGGGACCATGCTGCTCTCGTACGATATGAGAATCTGGGCGCAGGTGCCAAACTCTCGATCCCCACACCCGAACATTTTCTTCCCTTACTGTACGTGTTGGGACTGCAAGAAAAAAATGAGTCGGCAACCTTTTTCAACGACAAAATGGTGATGGGCTCAGTGTCCATGACTTCCGTAAAAATTGCCTGATCGGCGTAAAATTTGTATTTTCAAAAATGGAAGATGCCGCAGAGAAAATTATAGTATACGAAGCCTTTGACACCGTGATGCAGGCAAACCTGGCCAAGACAAAGCTGGATGCTTATGGCATTCCCTGCTTTCTGACTGAAGAAAATTTTACCGGCCTGTATCCTTTTAGAAACGATATATTCCCGGGTGTCAGGCTACATGTCTTTGAGAAAGACAAAGAGCGTGTGAGGGAGGTTCTGAATGAGGATGAATAAGAAATATTCAGAATTCAGCTTATTCGCTCCCGAAATACGTCACCTCCAGAAACCAAATCCATACGATTGATAAAGCGCCTTCGGATCATATAGATTTCCGTTCTTCATAGTCAATTCCACTTTACGGATGTCAGAAATGTTTTTCACCGGGTCACCGTCAACCAAAATCAGGTTGGCCTTCTTCCCTACTTCAATTGAACCCAGCTCATTGTCCTTCCCTGCGACCTTTGCGGAAAAGTAAGTAGCCTTTTGAAGCACTTCCTTATTGGGCACACCCGCCTGTGAGTATATTTCCAGTTCACGGTGCAGCATGAAGCCGGGAAAATCATCCGTGCCGGGTACAAACATCACCTTATTGGCATACAGCAACTGAAGCATTTTTAACATCTTATCATACGACTGCCCGTACACCGCCTCATGTCCTTTCATGGTGGGAAGCCCACCTTCGTATCTCTCTCTTCGGATTTCTGCTGGCAGCATCGGCAGAACTTTATTAAACCCGGCCGCCAACTTACCTGGTTCGTCGGTGAACATCTGCTCAAAAATTGCCAGAGTGGGATCGACCACGATCTTCTTGTCCTTGAGAAGTTTGACGAACCGTTTCACCTCCGGGCTGTTCAAATCAATATTCTTGGACCGTTCAGCCACTTTGATAAACCGACCCATCGAACGGGTGTCAATCGTGTCGCCCATGAAATTGAGCATGATCATATTCAGGTGGATGATCTGGTCATAACCATCATTGATAGCCCGTTCAGCCGTCATGTAGGAAGGAACGTGACCAACCACTTTTAGTCCGCGTTTGTGTGCTTCAGCGGCCAGCGGTTTTACCCATTCAACCGGAATGGAACTGTACAATTTCACCTGCTGGTAGCCTTGATCGGCATAGGTATTTACAGCAGCAATACCTTCGTCCACCGTGCTGACATTCTTGCCGGGTCCAGCAAAGGGCCCTGCAAAATCAATGAACCCTGACCAAATTGAAATCTCCGGGCCCAGCAAGTCATCATTGTCAACCTTCTTCTTGATATCGGGAAGCTCCGGAGAATTAGCCATGTCTTTCACATTCGTTACACCGGCAGCCAAATGATACAGTCCGTGGGATCGGCTGTAATGGACATGATTATCCCAAAGCCCAGGCAACAACATTTTCCCATTCCCTGCGATGACCTTATAACTTTGAGGTACCACAATAGACTTCGATTTGCCGACCCGGGTTATCTTCCCCTTATCAATAATGACTGTATGATCGGGTAAGACTTTGCCTGTCTTCGAATCAAATAAATTGACATTCACAATGGCAACGGGTGAGGTCTGTTTCTTGGTAAGTCCCAATGCCTGCTGGAGGAAATATCCATCCTCAATGTTGTCCTGAAGTTTCTTCAACTCGGGCACCAAAAATTCATAACCCAGTTTGATGACTGACATTGTGCCGATCGTTGCGAAAAATTCTTTCTTGGGTGTGACCCACACATAAAACGGGGATCCGCCAGAGCCGATGAAGGAGTGTAATTCGAGCTCCTCCGGGAATCCGTTCACGCGGGCCGTATGACTTTTTACATGGACAGTGCTCAGTTTTCCCAAAGGCATGACATCCATCTCATCGACGTGGCGATGCTGCTTCATAAGTGTCTTCAGGCTCCATTCGATTTCACCGGGAACGGCATTCAAAGGTGAATACAAGACAGGGCCCGCGACATTCTTTTGGCCCTCTTCAATCTTGTTTTTCCACTTCGCCAGGCCATTGGAAATTTCATAGGTTTCCAGTACGGCACCTTTGTAATAATCTACTCCGGAGGCCTTTCTCCCGATCACCTGATCGTTTTCAAGGACAAGATCCACCCTCAGCCTGGGACCACGCCCGCGGTCATTGAACTCATAGAAGTAAGATACCTTGCCAGGCCCCTCGGACCACATCAATTGCTTTCCTGCGATCTTTTCAGTTGTTAATATGGTGTAGCGGGTGGTGTCCGCTGCTCCAAAGATCTGACCCCCAACGATCATGATCAACATAGTAAGGAAAATTTTCATGAGATGCCTTGCTTTAAAGATGATACGTAACCAAAAACAGTTATTACTTCTTCAATACCGTAAACTCAACACGCCTGTTATTTGAACGCCCTGCTTCCGTATCGTTTGTTTCAATAGGCTTGCTTTCGCCATAACCTTGGGCCGTCAGGCGACCCCTGTCAATACCCTGACTGACAAGATAATCTACTACCGCCTGCGATCGCCCTTGAGAGAGATTCAAATTATACTCATCCGATCCCTTGCTGTCAGTGTGACCTGATATTTCAATTTCCACTGTGTGGTTCTCATCCAAAAAGGCAACCACTTTGTTCAATTCTGTAAAAGATTCTGACTTCAAAGTCGTTTTGTCAAAATCAAAGTAGATATTCTTCAACCGTACCGTTAGCCCCACTTCAATCGGCTGAAGGAACAGGTCTTTTGACATGGGTGAAAGTTCTTCCGAATTAAACCCTACACTGTCCGTAGTGGATAGAAATCCTTCTGCTGAGGCAGTCAGCACATACCAACCAAGCTTCGCGATTTCCAACTCAAACTTACCTGCCTCAGTCTGAACTGAATAGCTGCTTTTCTTTTCGGGCTTAAGAGTGAAATTTACCTTGCCATTGATTGGCTCACCAGTCTTTTTGTTGGCCACTGTTCCGGCGATGACAAGTTTTTTCGCGATAGCTGTAAGATATACGTCCATAACAAGGGTCGTATCGTTTCCCAGCGCTGGCACAGCTACCGTCATATCCCACGGTTGGTAGCCTGAAGCGCTGGCCGAAAGATGATACTCATTGATCTCAGGGATCTTTGTCTCAAACTTTCCATTGCTCACAGTCTTCAGGTTGATGGGTTTCATTTCCTTAATGCCTATCATCACGCTGGATGAGGCTACGGGTTGTTTTGTTTTATCATCATAGACTGTGCCGCTCAGCATAACCTTTATGGTCCGGGGAATTAATACGAAAATATCCAGGTTGCCACCATCCATTCGACTGTTGGAGCGAGCCGTATAAACAACTCCGCTAGCATCCAATGAGAAATAGTCATCAGCAGCCGCTGTATTCACGGGCTTACCAAGGTTTACCGGGTCAGACCAGTTATCCCAAGTATCGTCAAGGCGGGTCGACTCATAAATATCTGTTCCTCCTTGGCGACCCTGTCCCAGGCGGTCACTGGCGAAGTAAAGTGATTTGTTGTCAGGAGCGATGAACGGTGCAAATTCATCATTGCTGGTGCTGATCTTTAATTTTACAGGCCTTGACCATGTTCCATTTTGTTCATGCGCGACATACAGGTCGCTGCGTATCCCGTTTACCTGTTCGGAAAAGTAAAGAATCAGGTGCTTGAAATCCGCTGAAATAGCCGCCCCATTGAAGCGGCCTTTCGCCATCGACTTGAAATCTATTGGGTCCAGCTCGGTCCAATTGCCTCCGGCCTTTACCAGCGAAAAATCCTTTTCATTCTTTGATCGACCGCCTCGGACGAGAAGTGATCCATCTGGCAATACCTGGAACACCTGGTTCATCTTACTTTGATTAAAGGGCGAAGCCAGATGCTGCGCGGGCGACCAGACACCTTTGTCGTCCTTGGTACTCATCCATATGTCCTGGGTACCTTCCTTGCCAAACGTGTTGGCAGGGCTGCCCACTACAAAAAAATAAAGTTTCTTGCCATCGGGCGACACAACAGGAGCGGCGTCATGGTAGATGGAGTTTAATTCTTTGAGCTTAATCAATTCGAAGCGCTGACTGAATTGCTGGGAAAGAGCCTGACCACCAATAGCCAAGAAACAAACTATCAAAATCGACTTCATACCAAAAAGGTTTAAAGTAAAGTTAGCAGATAAATGAGTCTTTGCACAAGACAGACAGGTCCTACAAATCTCCAATAGACGGTCAATTTTGGCTAGGCCGAAGTCGTTGGCAACGAGAAAAAGCCACGCTTACTCATAGCAATGGCCATCAGGATAAGGAGCAGGGCAATAGAATTAAAAACCAACATCCGCCTATGCTTCGCCGTGTCGTCTTTTAATTTCTTCAAAGTAATTCTGGCCAAGGTGATCAGTACCGCCGCTCCCAGCATAATTACGATATGTTCTGAAGTCCAGTATCTCTTGACGGGGTCTTTCATTGCTTCTCCGCTGAATTGTACGAATGAACTCATGAAGTACAAGAATATGCCTACCAGTAGTTGTGTATGAGTAAGTGAAAAAAGGGTCAACCCGAGTGTATTGTCAATCTTGCCAAAGCCCTGCTTGTTGGAATAACCCATGAATGATTTGATGATCACTGCCAACAAGAGTACAAGGATGAAATACCGTAGAACGG
>JAYWDR010000261.1:0-5606 GCA_043779735.1 Cyclobacteriaceae bacterium
AATACGGCCTGGCAGGCTGCCTCGCAGGAAATATATGCAGCCACGGGTGCGCACGCCAATGGACAACCTGGTGCCGGTGATGGCCCTCCCGGTGGTGGCGCACCAACTGACGGCGGCGGTGCTACCGATGTGGAGTACGAAGAGGTTAAAAAGTAATAAGGTAATTACGTTCTCAAGTGGGGACGGTTAACAATTGAGAAGCATTGCGAATAGCTGTGCTTCTCTTTTTTAGTATTCTGTCCATTTGCTGTCAAACAGAATAACGTTTTCCACCCAAACCGATTCATATTGTGGAAGTGACAAAGAAACGATAGCTTGTTTTGAAATTCAGATATCCTATTCACATGAAAAATTACCGCTTCACGCTACTACCGCTGGTCTGCATCCTTTTGGGGACTGTGGTTCAGGCACAAACAAATTCAAAAGAGGAAGTTACACAATTGAAGGAGGAACTTGCCAGTCTGAGCTTTCAGATGGACCGGCTCCGAAAAGCCAACGATGACATTCTTTGGTATCACAAAATAGGAGACATAGCATGGATCGATAAGGTGGCCATCACGGGTCCTGCGGAGAAGAGCGACAAAAATCCAACGGCCCAGGGTGCCAACAATCCATTGGTTTTTCGCTCCTACGTGTTCATTCCGAAAAATTTTGATAGTAACAAGAAATATCCGCTCCTGGTGTATTCACACGGGGGTGTTCATGGCGACCTGGATACCTTTTCCGCACACATCATTCGGGAACTGATGGCTCAGGGATATGTGGTAGTGGCACCAGATTATCGGGGAAGCACGGGCTACGGTCGCGACTTCTATGAAGCCATTGACTACGGCGACAAAGAGGTAATCGATGCAAATAATGCCCGCGACTATGTAGTAGAGAATTATTCATTTATCGACAAAGACCGCGTCGGCATTCTCGGGTGGAGCCATGGTGGTATGATAACATTGCTGGATATCTTTAATAACCCTAACGAATATAAGGTGGCCTATGCGGGCGTACCTGTGAGCGATCTCATCGCGCGGATGGGCTACAAGACGCAGGGCTACCGCGACTTGTTCTCTGCCGAGTATCATATTGGTAAATCAGCTGATCAAAATATACAAGAGTATCGTAAACGCTCACCAGTATGGAATGCGCAAAAACTAAAGACGCCCTTACTCATTCATACTAACACTAATGATGAGGATGTGAATGTGCTGGAAGTAGAGCAATTGATAAGGGCATTGAAAGCCGAGAGCAAAAAATTCGAATACCAGATTTACGAGAATATCGAGGGTGGCCACATTTTTGACCGCATCGACACCAAGGTTGGGAAAGAAATAAGGCTAAAAGTGTACAAATTTCTAAACCAGTATCTCAGCCCTTCCAGGCCATTTCAATCGTTACAGGAACTTGAAAGGTCCAGCTACTACTTTCAAAAATAGGATGTGAATGTTTTGAGAGTCAATCAATGATTTATCTTTACCGCTTCCTTTAGCGATCTGAAAGCGACATGACAACAAGCTGTCACGGATTACACAGATTTGAACGAATTTTATCAGCGCCAAGCCGTGGCAGCCGTGGCAAAAATAAATAGCTATGCTGGTTCTGAAATTTGGTGGCACATCAGTCGGCACGCCCGAGAGGCTAAAGAAAATAGCAGCCTTGGTGTTGGGCATACCTGGGAAGAAAATCGTGGTTCTTTCCGCCCTGAGTGGCTCTACCAACGCATTGGTAAAAATCGGGGAGCACCTGTTAGCAGGCAAAAAATCTGAGGCCGAGGCAGAAATCGGTATCCTGGAAAAGCACTATGAAAAATATGCAGGTGATTTGTTCGGTGCTCCTGAATACCAGGCGATCGGGCAGGACATTGTAAGTCGCTATTTCAGACTCCTCCGCTTATTGGCGGCCGGCGCCTTTGATGACCGCAGCTATCGCGAATTGCTGGCTCAAGGTGAGTTGGCCTCCACAGAGTTTTTTTACTACCACCTCCGAGAACGCAAAATTGATTCGCGCCTGTTGCCGGCCCTGTATTTTATGTCCATCGACGAAAACCACGAACCTGAACTTGAGAAAATAGGCGAACGGTTGAAGGCCTTACTCCCATCGATGAGCCATCTGGATATTCTCATCACGCAAGGGTACATCTGCCGCAATCATCACAACGAGATCGACAACCTCAAGCGGGGCGGAAGCGACTACACCGCTTCATTGATTGGTGCGGCCATCCGTGCTGAAGAGATACAGATATGGACGGATATTGACGGCATGCACAATAACGATCCGCGGATAGTTAAGAAAACGGTGCCCATTGCTGAACTTACCTTTGACGAGGCATCAGAGCTTGCCTATTTCGGTGCTAAAATTCTTCATCCCTCCACGATTGTGCCCGCACAAAAATATGGAGTCCCTGTCCGGCTGAAGAATACCATGGACGAAAAAGCCCCTGGCACACTCATCAGTAACAAGGGAACGAGCGGTCAGTTCAAGGCCATTGCGGCGAAAGATGGGATCATTGCGATTAACATTAAATCGTCGCGCATGCTGTTGGCATTTGGTTTTTTGAGGCGGGTCTTTGAAGTATTTGAAAAGTATAAAACACCAATCGACATGATCTCGACGTCGGAAGTGGCAGTGTCCGTCACCATTGATGATGCCAGTCACCTCGGTGACATTCTGGGAGAACTACAGAGCTTTGGCACGATTGAGGTGGACAAAAACCAAACGATTATTTGTGTGGTGGGAAATAAGCTGGCGGAAAAGAAAGGCGTTCTGCACGATGTATTCCATGCGCTGGCGGATGTGCCTGTGCGCATGGTCTCGTATGGAGGTAGTCACAATAACATTTCCATTCTCGTGGAGAGGGGGAAGAAAGAAAAGGCACTCCTGGCTTTAAACGAGGGGCTCTTCGGATTGAAATAAACTCACTTAAAACAAAGCCTGGGTAAGTTGACTTTCTATCAATTCAGGTTATTTTGCCCTTGTGGGAGTATTTTACTCATTAAAGAAATCCAACCGGCTATTTTTTTGCATTCATCAGGAAATAATCACAATTTGTCTTACATCCTAAATCACAAACCATGGATAAGAAACCAATTGCGATTGCCGGCATCAGTTTGATTGTCCTGATCTTTGTTGTCGTTTTCTTATCGGATCGCTCCCAAGGTCCGATAATCCTAGGCATACGCGCTGAATTCATTCTTTTTGCTGTCACACTTATTGGCGTTGCTTTACTTCATCATAATACATTCGAAGTGGCGCTCACAGGCCTTGCCTCAATTCTCCTTCTGAAATTGGCCCTTGATCCAGCTTTTTCTTTAGGCGAGCACCTTTACCACGAATGGGAGATTATTGTAAACCTCTTCGGCTTGCTGTTAGGCTTTGCACTTTTGGCCAAGCATTTCGAAGAATCCAAAATGCCTGAATACCTGCCCAACGTACTTCCTGATGATTGGAAAGGCGGACTGGTTTTGCTGGTCATCATTTTTGTCTTGTCTTCATTCCTGGACAACATTGCAGCCGCCATGATCGGAGGCACCATTGCTATGACCGTGTACAGGAACAAAGTACACATGGGTTTCCTTGTGGCGATTGTTGCCGCAAGCAACGCAGGCGGTTGCGGGAGCGTGGTAGGTGATACTACCACGACTATGATGTGGATTGACGGGGTGAATGCAATGGATGTGCTGCATGGCTATGTCGCGGCGTTCCCAGCCCTTATTTTCTTTTCGGTATTTGCTTCCATACAACAACAGAAATACAACCCGATTGTGAAATCTACCGCTATCACGCTGCGGGAAGTGGACTGGGTCAAGATCTTCATCGTTGCCTTGATTCTAGCCGGGGCCATTATCACTAACGTTTATTTGGATTTTCCGGCCGTCGGGGTTTGGGTTGCAATCGTGATTGGATCATTGTTTAGCAAAACAGCTTGGAAGGAAATATCTAATTCGATTAAGGGAACTATATTCCTTCTTTCACTTGTGCTGTGCGCCTCCATGATGCCAGTGCAACAGTTGCCGCTGGCATCCTGGCAAACCGCATTTGGCTTGGGTTTTGTGTCTGCGGTATTCGACAACATCCCTCTCACCAAACTAGCCCTCACCCAAGGCGGATACGACTGGGGCATGCTGGCCTATTCTGTTGGTTTTGGGGGATCCATGATCTGGTTTGGCTCTTCCGCCGGTGTAGCACTTTCGAATATGTATCCGGAGGCAAAATCGGTGCTAGCATGGGTAAGCAACGGCTGGCATGTAACCGTCGCCTACATCCTGGGCTTTTTCATTTTGCTCTACACGCTTGGTTGGCAACCGCACCCTCCACACAAAGTATATCCAAATCAGTCTCCCCCTGTAAAGGAAGGTCATTAGTTCCGTGATGGTATATGGGGATTAACATGAAGCGTGGCAGCCCTGTTGACATAGTAGAATGCTGCTTACTGTCGGCCTAATTTACTCATAAGATGATAGACTAACTGAGCCCTTGCCCGGGCCCTATAAGCAAGCCAACCTCATCAAACTACCCAACTCCAGGCGTCTCATTCTACTTTTTCAACTCTTTCTTTGATCGATGCCAAATCAGGTATATCGCCGGCAGGGTAATAAGTGTAAGAATCGTATCTGAAATTAGACCGCCGATCATAACAACTGCCAATGGCCTTTGCGTCTCCGAGCCAATGCCAGTTGAAAGCGCCGCCGGTAGTAACCCAAACCCGGCCATCAAAGCTGTCATCACCACGGGGCGCACACGCGACAGGGCACCGTCAACAATGGCCGAACGGACGTCAGCGCCTGCATCTTTTAATTTGTTAAAGACAGAAACCAGGATCACGCCATTTTGAACTGATACACCAAAGAGGGCTATAAACCCAACTCCGGCCGAGATGCTAAAGTGTATTCCTGTGAAGAACAAGGCCAATATCCCACCAATGAGTGCGAAAGGCACATTCATCAAGACTGCCACGGCGTTTTTGGCGGAATTGAACATGAAAAACAACCACATGAAAATCAAGGCAATCGAAATGGGGATAACAATTTTTAGCTGGTTCGTTGCTCTCACTTGGTTCTCAAACTCTCCATTCCAGGTAAGATCATAGCCTTTATCTATTTTGATAGCCGCGCCCACTTTTTCCTGTGCTTCCGCAATGGTACTACCCAGGTCGCGACCCCGCACGGAAAACTTAATAGGAATAAATCGGAGATTGTTTTCACGGTAGACAAAGGAAGGTCCATTCTGTAACTTGACCTCTGCTATTTGATGAAGTGGAATTTTTGTGCCATTAGTGCAGGGGACCATCAACCTTTCAATGGCATTTTCGTTTTTGCGGAACTCGGGTGAAAACCGGACCCGGATATCAAATCGTCTTTCACCGTCATAAAACGTCGACGCTTTTTTCCCTCCTACGGCCATCTCAATAATATCATTGGCTTCTGCCACATTGGCGCCGTACCGGGCCATTTTTTCGCGGTCCAGTTCAATGCGTACCTCTGGTGCTCCCAGGCTTTTGAATATCCCAAGATCCTGGACACCCCGCACGGTGCTCATGATCGTGCGAACGCTGTCAGCTTTTCGTTCCAACACTGTGAGATCGTCACCAAATATCTTTATCGCCATTTCACCTTTCA
>JAYWDR010000262.1:0-5601 GCA_043779735.1 Cyclobacteriaceae bacterium
CTGGCTATTTTTAGTCAGCACCAGAAGGCTATACGGAATTTTCCGGGTTGTGCACATTTGCAACTCATGAAAGATGCCGAAGATGCTCATTGCTATACCACGCTCAGTCACTGGAACAATCCCAACGATTTAGAGAACTACCGTACATCGGCACTATTCGGCAGTGTGTGGGGACGGGTGAAGACTTTGTTTACTGAACGCTCGCAGGCATTTTCGCTTGAACACTTTATCGAGTTATAGACTATGTGCCAGAACGGTCAAGCTTCATAATACATCTCATTCCAGCGCAGTTCATTTTTTATTTCACGCAAGGTTGACCCGTTGCCAATCCTCACCAATTCAATTCCTGCCATCTCAGCAAAGTCCTCCATATATTCCATTGTAAGATTCTGGCTATAGCATGTGTGGTGTGCACCGCCGGCGAGGATCCACGCGGCACAACCGGTGTTCATGTCTGGCAAAGGCTTCCACAGCACCCGTGCTACAGGAAGATTAGGTAGGGCGTTGCCTGGTTTCACAGCTTCCACATCGTTTACCAGCAGACGAAAACGATGGCCCATATCAACGATGGATGCGTTGAGCGCTGGTCCGCCTGTCACATTGAAGACAAGGCGAACAGGATCCGCTTTCCCTCCAATACCCAGCGGATGAATCTCGCAGGAAGGCTTTCCGTCGGCAATGGACTCACAGATCTCAAGCATGTGAGCACCAAGGACAAGATTGTTACCGGCGGCAAAATGATAGGTGTAATCCTCCATGAAAGAGTTGCCCCCTATCAAGCCACCAGCCATCACCTTCATCGCGCGCACCAGCGCACAAGTTTTCCAATCGCCTTCGGCACCAAAACCATACCCTTCGGCCATCAGTCGCTGAACGGCGATGCCCGGTAGTTGAACCAGGCCATGAAGGTCTTCAAACGTATCGGTAAAGCCTTTGAAATTTCCGCGTTCGAGGAAATCCCTTAACCCGATTTCAATTTTTGCGGCTTCTTTCAACGAGCTTCTCTTGTCACCATCCTTCCTCAGGGACTCAACAACGGTATACTTTGCTTCATATTCATGCACCAGGGTTTCTACACGCCCCTCGTTAACAACCCGGATTGAATTTACAAGATCACCCATGCCATAGCCATTGACAGTATAACCAAACTTGATCTGCGCTTCCACCTTATCACCCTCTGTCACCGCCACTTGCCGCATGTTGTCTCCAAACCTGCAGAATGCCGCGCCCTGCCAATCGTGCCAAGCACTCGCAGCCCTCAGCCAGATCGAGAGACTTTTGGCGACTTGTTCGTCTTGCCAGTGTCCTACCACTACTTTTCTGTTCAGGCGCATCCTGGACATGATGTATCCAAATTCACGATCGCCGTGGGCGGATTGATTCAGGTTCATGAAGTCCATGTCGATAGCACTCCACGGAATATCACGGTTAAACTGTGTGTGCAGATGAAGCATTGGCTTGGAAAGCACCTTCAATCCCCCTATCCACATCTTGGCCGGCGAAAAAGTATGCATCCAGGCTATGACGCCAATACAGTTTTTCGCAACGATTGCTTCCTGGCACAGCTGAAGAATTTCTTCCGGGGTTTTGAGTACAGGCTTGAATACAATTCTTACGGGGATGCCGGCATGGTTGTTCATCTCCTTCACGATTTGCTGGGAATGTTCTGCCACCTTCCTCAGCGTCTCGTCACCATACAGGTGCTGACTGCCCGTCACAAACCACGCTTCAAGTTCTTTGAGATTGGTCATAATATCTTCTGATTTATTTTGTTTGGACTAAAGTCCAATAAACTGTTCATTTCAATGTCCACACCTTAAAAGGTGTAGCAATCAGACAAAAATATTGAGGACTTTAGCCCAAGACTTCTTTTGTTGTTATTGCTGTCCATAATATGAATTCGGCCCGCGCTTCCTCCCAAAATGCTTTTTAATCAATGAATCCCTCAGGCGAGGAGCTTCAGGATTGATCTGCAAGGTGAGGTAAGCCATTTTCGCGATTTCCTCCAGCACCGCAGCGTTATATACCGCCTTGTCTGAATTCTCTCCCCAGGTGAAAGGAGCATGATTTCCCACAAGCATCATTTCTACCTGGTGGTAATCAAGTTTTCTTTCTTTGAAGCAATTGATGATCTGCGCACCGGTTTCCTTTTCATAATTTCCTTTTATCGTTTTATCACTCATTGGAGGAGCACACGGAATGTCAGTTGTCAGATGGTCGGCGTGTGTTGTGCCCAGTATCGGAATATCGCGTTGCGCCTGAGCCCAGGCGGTGGCATACGTAGAATGGGTATGAACTAGTGACCCGATGTCTTTCCATGCTTTATACAAAACAGCATGGGTGAGCGTGTCCGACGATGGCCTCAGTTTCCCTTCCACCACCTTGCCTTCAAAATCGACAATCACCATTTTTTCAGGAGTCAACTTTGCGTAGGGCACCCCACTAGGCTTGATGGCAAACACGCCCAATCTGCGGTCCGCCACACTCACATTCCCAAAAGTAAAAATGACAAGTCCCAACTTTGGCAATTGGAGGTTAGCTTCATACGCTGATTGCCTGATTCGTTTGTAGTTAGCCATATTGTTTATGATTGCTTTCTATTTTTCTCCCGACATGAAACTTCCAAGACTCTTATACTTTTTAAATCGCTCCTTGTAGATACCTGTTGCAAAAGGTTGGGGTATGTACTCACCATCGAAGCCCTGCCCCATGGCTGCCATCGCCACTTGCACGTTGGGATAAATGCCAGCCACTGTGGCCGCAAACATCGCAGCGCCTGCGGCACAGGTCTGCTCTGAGCGGTGGATGCGAATTGGCATATCCATCACATTGGCCATCACTTGCATGACATAAGGTGATTTGCGGGCGACGCCCCCAAGGCCAATTAATCCCTTGACGGGAACCCCTTCTTCCTCAAAACGTTCTACAATGGCTTTGGCACCAAAGCAGGTGGCCTCTACCCATGACTTGAACATGGAAGGCGCAGTACTGGCAAGGTGCAGCCCTGAGATTGCTCCCTTCAATTCCTGGTTTGCATCAGGAGTTCTACGGCCGTTGAGCCAGTCGAGGGATACTTCATCAGCTTCAACCAACGGTAAAGCAGCGGCTTGCCGGGTGAGCTCCGGCAACAGTTTTTCGAAAAACTCCGCTTTCAGTTTGTTGGCGAGCGATGCGTCAATCAAATTTGTCTGGGTCAGGAGATGCTGAAGAGGCCAGTGCAGAATGTTTCGAAACCAGGCATACGTATCACCGAAGGCGGACTGTCCCGCTTCAAGGCCGATCATGCCAGGGATTACCGAACCCTCTACTTGTCCGCAGATTCCACGGACCAGCTTGTCTTTCATGTCAGCTAGCGGAGCTACCAGCATATCACAGGTAGAAGTGCCCATTACTTTGCTGAGGTGGTAGGGCTCAATTTGTCCTCCCACAGCACCCATGTGCGCATCAAAGGCACCTACCCCGACTACCACATCGGCAGATAGACCCACACGAGCAGCCCATGCCTGGCTTAACCTTCCAACAGGTTGATCAGAAGTATACGTTTCCTTAAACAGTCGATCGGTGAATCCTGTAAGAAGCGGATCTAGTGAAGCGAAGAAGTCATCCGGAGGGAGGCCATCAAATTTCTTTGACCACAAAGCCTTATGGCCGGCTGCACAAACACTCCGTTTCATTTGATGTATATCCTGCCTGCCTGTCAACATAAACGGAATCCAATCGCAATGCTCCACCCACGAGTAGCACGCCTTGCGAACCTCCTTATCTGCCCTGAGTATGTGCAACAGCTTGGCCCAGAACCATTCAGAAGAGTAAATACCGCCTACAAATTTTAGGTAGCTGGTTTCAAATCTCCCGGCATGCTCATTGATTTGCATCGCCTCGTGGGTAGCTGTATGATCTTTCCACAATACAAACATGGCATTGGGATTCTCTGCAAATGCCGGCAAGAGAGAAAGTGGAGTGCCTGTGGCATCCACGGCGATTGGTGTGGAGCCTGTGGTGTCAACTGAAATTGCCTGTATATTTTTTCTCACCAATTCACCCGCAATTTTCAGGCTTTCATTTATTGTGTATTCCAGCCCTTCAACATAATCAAGTGGGTGCTGACGAAACTGATTCTGCGAGGGTTGACAATACAACCCATCTCTCCAGCGAGGATAATAAAATACCGAAGAAGCCATTTCATTACCATTGCCTGCATCAACGATCAATGCCCGGACAGAGTCGGTTCCAAAATCAATGCCTATAACAAAGTTATCCTTCACAATTGATGAGGATTGGGAACCAGATTTAGGAATGACTGAAATTGGGTCTTGTACTTGCGCTTGTCAATCCTGTAATAGAATGCCCCCTTTTTTGAACTGTGCTTTTCCTTGTCTTTCATCTTTACCATCAACCCATTCGATAATATTTTACGGCTGAAATTCCGCTTATCAAATTCCTTTTCATATACGCGCTCATATAAATTTTGAAGCACAGGCAGGGTGAACTTCTCAGGCAGCAATTCAAACAACAGGGGCTGAAAGGCGGCCTTGTCCCGGAGCTTTGTTTTTGCAATAGTCACCATTTGTTCATGATCAAAGATGAGTTTTGGAATCCCGGAAAGTGAAAACCATTCAGGGTGAAAATCATCACTCAGTTGTTTCTCATATTTATGGATATTAATCAATGCATAATAGGCGACTGAAATTGTGCGTTCGGCAGGGTCACGATCCGGATTGCCAAATGTTTGAAGCTGTTCCATATACACATTGCTAAGGCCTGTCAGTTGTCTCAAAATGCGCGCCGCAGCCATTTCCAGACTTTCATCGGCCTGCACAAACCCACCCATCAAACTCCACTTTCCTTTTTCAGGCTCAAACCCCCGGTGGATGAGCAGCAACTTCAGCTCCTGCCCGTCAAAGCCAAAGATGATGCAGTCAACTGCTACAAGGGTTCTGATTTGTCCGCCGTACTGCATTGCAATCCCTTTCAAAATCACTTAATTCTTGATGATTCTGCAACCAAAGACTCTTCCCGCCGTCTTGTTCGGGTGTGCCTGCACCCTCACATTAACTTTCGATTTTCCTTTCGTAAGTTCATTTGGAATAGCATAGAGTACATCAAAGAAGCGCCCGGTGGTGCTCCCAGTCAGTTCCTGGGTGCCAATCTTTACACCGTCCACCAGGAAGTCGAAGCCTCGGTTCCTGTCATCCCCGATGTAGGTACACAATAAACTCGATGGCGTGTCGGCCAGCACAGTCATATCAAAAGAGAAATATCCTCCGCTCCTTGCCTCCCGGCCATTGCGACCCAGTGCATCGCTGACATACGATTTTTCACTTGACTTGAGATTGTGGTCGCGCTCAGGCTGCATCTCCCCTATCCGAATAATGTCTATGGTCTTCTCTTCAACCTCCGCCTGATGTTTCCGCTCGGCACGATACTCCGCCTCGCGCCTGGTCCAGTCAGTCTCCGTGAAGAAATCCCAATACACATTGTAGTATTGATCAACAGTCTTATAGAATGGAATCAGCTTTACATCATTGGGCTTCGCCACCTGGGTTTGGAATGTAAGCGGTTGGCCCGTGGCGGGCTTCACCCAGTCATTTACATTGTGGT
>JAYWDR010000263.1:0-5541 GCA_043779735.1 Cyclobacteriaceae bacterium
GCGCCATTAGTGACAAGCCTGGTGGCCGGGCTGCTGCAGGCCTATCCGGCATTGATGCCGTTTGAGGTGATTCAGGCAATAAAGCTTTCCGCCAGTCAAAGCAGTCATCCAGACAATCAATTGGGCTACGGGGTGCCAAATTATACAGCCGTTAAAAACTATCTTGAAATCAGTCACTCTGTCAATGAGGTTTTACTTTTTCCTAACCCGACCACTTCCGCGTTGAAGTTGGCATTTAGAACACTGCCCAGTGGTCCTGTGAGTATTTCAATTTATGATTTACAGGGAAAGCAAATGATCTTTCCAGTGATCGCTTTTGATTGGCTGAATAACCCGCTCGATGTTCCAATATCGAATCTGCCGGTAGGTACTTATTTGCTTAAAGTGGAGACATCCACTACCGTAAAGACCTTTCGCTTTGTGAAACTTTAAAGTGCTACTTTTGGGCTTTCAGGAACATGAAACCATTGGTTGCACCCTCCATTTTAGCCGCTGACTTTGCAAACCTCCAGCGGGAGATCACGATGATCAACGAAAGCGAGGCAGATTGGATACACATTGACGTTATGGATGGCGTCTTTGTTCCCAACATTTCCATGGGACTGCCTGTGGTCGAAGCCGTCAAGCGCCACGCCAAAAAGCCCATGGACATTCATTTGATGATCGTAAATCCCGAAAGGTTTGTTGATGCCTTTCGGAGGGCAGGGGCGGAGGTGATATCGGTTCATTTGGAAGCATGCCCTCATCTACACAGGAATCTTCAGCAGATCAGGAGCTTGGGAGCCAAGGCAGGTGTAGCGATCAATCCGCACACCCCGGTGGCCCTCCTCGAAAATGTGATTCAAGACCTGGACCTCGTTTGTATGATGTCCGTAAATCCTGGATTTGGTGCCCAGAAGTTTATTGAAAACACATACCAGAAAATCAGAGACTTAAAGCAGCTCATAATTTCAAGGAGCTCCAAGGCACTCATAGAAATCGATGGCGGTGTAAGTCTGGAGAATGCACGGCCATTGCTGGATGCCGGAGCAGACGTACTGGTAGCCGGAAATGTAGTCTTTTCATCCACTACTCCCCAGGAAGTAATTCGACAGCTAAAAAGAGCATAGAGTATTCGGTTATTGGCAGGTATTTTGATCTATGGAGTAGAAATCGTCTATCATGAAGCCTTCAAGCATTGCCTTTTGGCTGATCCTCGTTCTTTTCGCGAGCTGCGCCCGGTCTGTCACCCGGCTCGAGCCCAGTCAAGCCATAGACTTGAGTGGCCGATGGAACGACACTGACTCACGACAGGTCGCCAACAAGCTTATAAGTGATTTGTTGGCCAACGAGAAATTCAAAGAGTATGCCCAACAACTTGGAAAGAAGCCAAAGATCATCGTAGGGCTCGTCCGCAACAAGACCAGCGAGCACATCGAAGCTGACACCTACATCAAGAAGTTTGAGGTCGCTATTTTTAATTCAGGAGTAGCGGACTTAGTGGAGTCCGATTCATTTCGCAATACGTTGCGTGAAGAGCGAGCTCAGCAGCAAGATTTTTCTGACCCCGTCACCGTGGCCAGGTGGGGCAAGGAGGCAGGTGCCAATCTCATGCTCTTTGGGGAAATGACTTCGGAGACTGATGTGTACCAAAAGCGAAGAGTGGTCAATTACATCACTACACTTTTCCTAACTGACATGGAAACAAATAAACGTGTTTGGTATGGCCAGGAGGAGATCAAGAAGTATGTCAAGAACTAAAGCCAATTTCTGAATCCTTGTACTTCCAAAGTCGCCATGAACAAGGTGTTGTGTATCCTGATGACCATTGTACTATGGACTTCCTGTGCCACCTACTACCAATCAAACCTTGCCTTCAACGAAGAGTTTGAAAAGGGGGACCTTCGAAAAGCATTGGTAGCGTTACGGAAACAGTCTTCAGAAGCCACAGGGAAAAGGCGATTTTTGTTCCAAGTCAACAACGGTTTGTTGCTGTCCCTTTTAGGCCAGTATGAAGAAAGTAACGACTATTTCGAGAAGGCCTTTGTGTACGGTGAGGACTACCGGATAAACTACCTTAATGAGGCCGCCTCCTACCTCACCAACCCTAATTTTACTGCCTACCGTGGAGAAGACCACGAGCACCTTATGCTCCTGTATTTCAAGGCATTGAACTACTTGAAGCTTGGGAAATCAGAGGATGCACTGGTTGAATGTCGCAGGCTAACCATTCGCCTGCACCAACTGACTGACCGCTATGATTCAGAAAGTAAATACAGAAAAGATGCCTTTATTAATACGCTCATAGGGATTATTTACGATTCCGACAAAGATTACAATAACGCATTTATCGCCTATCGAAATGCGCTTGAGATTTATCAGAATGACTTCAGTACGTTGTTCAGTGTAACAGCTCCGGAACAGCTAAAGTATGATCTACTCAGAACCGCCAAACTCAGCGGGATGGATACAGAATTTGAAAGTTATAAATCTCAATTTGGCATGGAAGATTATCAGTATGAGCCTCACGATGGAGGGGAGCTGGTGTTCTTTTGGCACAACGGGTTGAGCCCTGTAAAGGCGGAGTGGGGAATCAACTTGTTTATTAGCCGGCGTGATAATGTGATCATCTTTTCAAATCCGGATTTGGGACTAACTTTTCCATTCGACATGGGTGGCTACGATGAAAAGGATCGCCGAGGCCTGGCCAAAATGGATGTATTTCGTGTTGCTTTTCCCAAGTACATCGAGCGCCCTATTTATTTTCAGAGTTCTACACTCACGATAGATAGTGTTGAGCACCCTTTGCAGCTTTTGGAAGATGTCAATAAGGTTGCCTTCAAGTGTCTTGAAGAGAGAATGAATCTTGAATTAAGTAAGGCACTGATTCGGGTGGCCTTAAAAAAATTGGAAGAATACGAGGTTAAGAAAAAAGATCGCGCCATAGGATCAATCATAGGGATCATCAACGCAATGACAGAGAAGGCTGACACACGCAATTGGCAGACGCTGCCACACAACATATACTATTCCCGAGTCCCGCTAAAAGAGGGCATTAACCATGTGAGATTTACCACAATTGACAGTCAGGGCCGAAGCCAGCAGCACGACTTCACCTACGTGGCTAAGAAAGGCGAAACCCTTTTTCATACCTTTAGCAGCCTGGAAAGCAGCTATCCAAGCTATGGCTTATATTAAGTTAGGTTAACTTTGTTCGTACTATGGGTATTTTAGGCCATTTTATGAAAACCAGAACCTGAAGCGATTCATCTACATCACGTTGTCATTATTCGTGGCAGTCATGGTCCTGCCAACGGATGCGTATTGCCAAAAAGAGGAGGAAGCCTCCACATTTCCTCTCGAAAATTTTTATGCTAAGATCAAGCATCGGCCAAGGTCTATTCTCAGGAATGTCAAGTTCAGCCTTAGTACAGGATACGGGAATACTTTCTTCAGTCATGAGCTAAATGGCTACGGAATCTACCAGGCCATTGGCAAAGAGCCTTCAATCTTTGATTCGAATACTCCAGCCACAGGCAGGTATACCAACTGGGTGAATCAATCCAACTTGGATACAACTCCAGCTGAGCCAGGCAGTGTTGTTGTGTCGGCTGGTTCATCAGCTCTTGGCTTCAAGGGCAATGCATTGAACATACCGTTGAAGGCGACAATCCATTACGAATTTGGTGGCCGATATCGCGTAGGGGGTGGTTACTCGTATGAGCTGATGTCGATAGGGACGTTGCACCCGATATCATTCTCAGATAAGATAAAGGATTTTCAACCCTCACAGGGCTCCGGCTGGATGAGCAAATATTTTGGGCTCGTGGGAGTTTCGTTTTATCGGATGGGGGATTACCTCTTCACTGGAGATGTGCAGGTGGGCGGTTATTCGCCTGGGAGTAATTTCAACTCATCTCTTGTCAAAGCAGGCACCTTCATCAATCTGGGGGTGACGGTCGAAAGAGAGCTATCGGAGTACCTTCGAATATTTGTCAGGCCATCGTACGAAATCAAGAGCTATGCCATGAACCCTGCAGCAGGCGGTCCAAGCATTACTCATAACATCAACGCGTTTTATCTAAACATAGGTCTCACCTATAGCTTGCCTGAATTGCCGAAGTGCTTTATCCCTGGCTGCAAGATCCAGATGAACCATGCTCATGGAGACCGGGAATACCGAAGCAGGGTACATCCGATCTACAAAAAGCAGAATCCCCAGTATGGAGAAAACCACCCCGTATTGATCAAATACAAGGGCAAGAATAAACGGAAATTGAACCCCTACTGATTTTTTCAAAAACCTTAATTTTTAAGGTCGAATACATTGATTTTTAACACATTCCAGGCACGATTTATACCCCTTTTTACCTATCTTCGCGCGTTAAAATTATTGTTAAGTAATCGAGATCAACCCAGTGGCAGAAGAGACCAGCGGCCTACCACCCAGGCAGAACATACTCCCTATAAATATTGAAGATGAAATGCGTGGCGCCTACATCGACTATTCGATGTCAGTCATCGTTTCAAGGGCCTTGCCGGACGTCAGGGATGGTCTAAAACCTGTCCACCGCAGAGTACTTTTTGGTATGCAGGAACTAGGGGTTAATTATAACAAACCCTATAAGAAGTCCGCCAGGATTGTGGGAGAGGTTCTTGGCAAGTACCATCCTCATGGAGATGCGTCGGTCTATGATACCATGGTACGCATGGCCCAGGATTGGTCGCTTCGCTATACACTGGTAGATGGGCAGGGTAACTTTGGGTCTATCGATGGTGACTCACCGGCAGCGATGCGCTATACGGAGGCGCGACTGCGACGAATTGCAGAAGAGCTTCTGGCTGACATTAACAAGGAAACGGTTGACTTTCAGCCCAACTTTGATGACTCATTAACAGAACCAACGGTTCTCCCGGGTAAGATTCCCAATCTATTAATCAACGGATCCTCGGGCATCGCAGTGGGCATGGCGACCAATATGGCTCCCCACAACCTGCGTGAAGTAGTCGATGGTATTATTGCGTATATCGACAAAAGGGATATCACCATTCAGGAGCTGATGACTTTTGTCACGGCACCGGACTTCCCAACGGGAGGAATTATCTATGGTCTTTCAGGTGTCCAGGAATCGTATCTGACAGGCAGAGGGAGAGTGGTCGTGCGGGCGAAGGCTGAAATTGTTACCAATTTAAAAGGCAAAGACCAGATCATCGTCACGGAAGTACCCTATCAGGTGAACAAGGCCATGATGATCGAAAAGACTGCTGCGCTAATAAATGACAAGAAAATTGAAGGAATAACGGACCTCAGGGACGAATCAGACCGCGATGGATACAGGGTGGTCTACGACCTGAAGAAGGATGCTATTCCAAATATTGTACTGAACAATCTATTTAAGTACACGCAGCTACAGTCCTCATTTGGAGTAAATAACGTTGCATTAGTAAAAGGCAGACCTCAGACTCTAAACCTGAAGGATTTGATGGTGCATTTCGTAGAGCATCGTCACGAGGTAGTTATTCGCAGGACTAAGTTTGAGTTGGCGGAGGCAGAGAAGCGCG
>JAYWDR010000264.1:0-5505 GCA_043779735.1 Cyclobacteriaceae bacterium
ATCAAACTGTTTATTTTTGCATCCTCAATTATCAAGCCAAGTGCGATCAAAAGGGAACAAAAAAACAAAAGTAAACATCGTTACGCTGGGCTGTTCCAAAAACCTGGTGGACTCCGAGGTGCTGCTGACCCAGCTTAGGGGCAACGGCATTGAGGTCACCCACGAATCAAAAAAAGATGATTTCAATGTGGTGGTCATCAATACCTGCGGGTTTATCGACAACGCCAAACAGGAGTCCATTGATACCATATTGCGATATGTGGATGCCAAAGAAGAAGGCATCGTTGAAAAGGTGTATGTCACAGGGTGCCTTTCTCAGCGCTATAAAGACGACCTCGAAAAAGAAATTCCATTGGTAGACGCCTGGTTTGGGACCAGGGATTTATCAAGGCTCCTAAAACAACTTAATGCGAATTATAAGCAGGAACTGGTTGGTGAAAGGATCCTGACGAATCCCAGCCACTACGCCTATCTGAAAATTTCCGAGGGATGCGACCGTCCCTGCTCTTTTTGTGCCATTCCTCTCATGCGCGGCAACCATATTTCCCGTCCGCTGGAGGAGCTGGTACTGGAGGCTAAGAATCTTGCGAAGAATGGCGCCCGGGAGCTTCTGCTTATCGCACAGGACTCAACATACTATGGCCTGGACCTCTACAAGAAGAGAAACCTCGCGGAGCTGCTGAGAAATCTTTCAGACGTAGCGGGTATTGATTGGATCCGGCTTCACTATGCTTTCCCAACCGGCTTCCCCGAAGATATTCTCGAAGTGATGGCGGAGCGATCAAACATTTGCAAGTACCTGGACATTCCGTTGCAACACGGATCGAGCAGGATGTTGCAGCTGATGCGAAGGGGCACAACCCGTGAAAAGACAGAGCAACTTATCCGGCTCATCCGGGAAAAAGTCCCTGGTATTGCCATACGTACTACTCTGATTGTTGGTCACCCCGGAGAAACAGAACAGGACTTCCAAGAGATGATGAGCTTTGTTGAGCATTCACGCTTCGATCGCCTGGGTGTATTCTCCTATTCACACGAAGAGAACACACATTCTCATTCCATGCCTGACGATGTTCCACCTGAAATAAAACAAGAACGACTCGATGCCATCATGGAATTACAGCAAGGGATCTCCCTGGACTTGAACCTGCAGAAAGTTGGCAAGATCTTCAATGTTCTTGTGGACAGGAAGGAAGGTGGAAATTTCATTGGACGCACTGAGTTTGATTCCCCGGAAGTAGATAATGAAGTAATTATCACATCCAAGAATTACGTCCGCCTCGGCGATTTTGTGCCTGTAAGAATCTTATCAGCCACTGAATTTGATTTGTCAGGAGAGGTAGCTCCTGGATAGGGTCAACCTTATCAAAAAAATACCGTTATTCGGCCTATGTTTTTGACTAGAGATAGCTGCTGTTGATCATGAATCTTGAAAAAATTCCATTCCGGAGCACACATGCTTTCTCTGAATTTTTTCTGAAGTACATGGAGGCTCATCCCTCCCTCCAGCCCTTTTACTCCCGTTTTCCTCAAATCTCCAATTTCGAAGAACAAATACTTGAAAAGTCCAAATCCTTCCCGATCTCCTCAAGAAAAAAACTTGTTGAAACACTGCGGCGACAATACAGTAATATTCAAACTCCTTCCAATCCGGCAAAACAGAACATCCAATCTCTGCTGAAAAAAAACACTTTTACGGTCACCACAGGCCATCAGCTCAATGTGTTTACCGGGCCCTTGTACTTTATTTACAAAATTGTTACGGTCATCAACGCCTGTAAACAGCTTTTATCCCGCTATCCTGAAAGTCATTTCGTTCCGGTGTATTGGATGGCATCAGAAGATCATGACTATGAGGAAATCAAGTCCTTCAGGCTGAGTGGTCAGAAATATACCTGGGAAACCAATCAGCATGGCGCAGTGGGAAGATTTGATACAAAAGACCTGGAAAGTGTGTTGAGACAGTTGCCGGGCGATATTTCCATTTTTAGGGAAGCTTACGAAAACAATAATTCTCTCAGTGGTGCCGTTCGGCAGTATGTGCATGCGCTTTTCGGTGAAGAGGGTCTTGTGGTCATCGATGCCGACGACAGGGATTTGAAGACCCTATTACAGCCTGTCATTCATGCTGATTTGGTTGACCATCATCCATATACGTTAGTCAACGAAACAAACCGGCAGCTCGGTGCCCTGGGAAATCATGCTTTCGTGAATCCCCGTGAAATTAATTTTTTCTATCTCGACAAAAATCTTCGAAGTAGAATTGAAAAGAGCGACAACGGATTTATCGTGGTAGATACCGACCTGAAATTTTCCAGGAAGGAAATAGAAAAACAAATTAACGAGATTCCTGAAAAATTCAGTCCGAATGTGATTCTCCGGCCCTTGTACCAGGAGATGATCCTGCCCAATCTTGCTTATGTCGGTGGGCCGGCGGAGTTGGTATACTGGCTTGAGCTAAAAAGTGTTTTTGAAAACTTCAAGATACCCTTTCCCATTCTCCTCCCCCGGAATTTTGCTTTGATCATTGACGCCCCGACCGGAAGGAAACTGTCAAAGACGGGTTTGGGCCTCCTGGATTTCTTTGAAGACAAGAACTACCTGTTCAGCCAGTGGGTGACCAAACATTCGACCCATGATCTTTCGCTCGGTCCAGCCTTGAAAACCCTCGACCAGATTCTTACTGACATCATGGAACGTGGCGGAAAAATCGATCAGACGTTGACTCCCATGATAGCTACTGAAGCAAAAAGAATGCGGCATACTATGGAGAAAATCGAGCAAAAGATGTTACGCGCAGAAAAAAGATTGCACTCCGACAGGCTGCGACAAATTGAATCAGTGAAAGATACCCTCTTCCCCGCCGGGGGCTTGCAGGAAAGAACTGACAACTTTCTTAACTTTTATCAACAGGACCCGGACTTTATTAAAAAATTGTTGGAGAATTTTGATCCCTTTGATTTTCGTTTCAATGCGTTGAGCTACCATGACTAAGAACGAGCTGCGGAAAATCTACCTCGACAAAAGAATAAAACTTTCCGATGCAGAATGTGCCCACTTCAACCTTCAGTTGTACAATCTATTTTTTTCGGTGGTCGATCTCTCATTCATTAAAGTCCTTCATACTTACCTCCCTATCGGGAAGAACCATGAGCCCGATACCTGGCCGATCATAGAGCGCATCAGGAGGGAATTCCCAAAAATTCGGATTTCAGTGCCCCGTGTTAGATCGGAAGGAATACTGGAAAATCTTTACTTTGAAGGACTGCCCCAATTGCAGACCAATGCGTGGGGCATTCAGGAACCTAAACTAGGTGTGCCAACTCCCCCTGAAAAAATTGATCTGGTGATCGTCCCGTTGGTTGCCATTGATAGCCTCGGTCACCGTGTGGGCTATGGCAAAGGGTATTACGACAGGTTTCTAAAAACTTGCAGACCAGATTGCAGAAAAATAGGATTGTCCTTTTTCCAGGAAGTCGATGGCATTGCCGATGTGTCGGCTAATGATGTCCGGTTAGATTCCTGTATCACTCCGCAGCACGCGCTGGACTTTGGTACTTTATCGTAAGGCGCGGATCATCTCCTTTTTACCGGGAGCTCCTTGCAATATCTCCACGGTCAATCCAAGGGAGCGAAGGTCGCGCTTCACTTGTCCTTTGGCACAATACGTAACCCACACGCCCCCAGGGGCCAACGTATTAGTGACTTTCTTAAGCATTTCTTCTACCCACAGTTCTGGCTGTTTAGAAGGGGCAAAAGCATCATAGTAAATTATGTCAAATGAAGATTCTTCAAATGGAGCCGATTGAATGTCTCCATTGTGTTTGCTTAGAACAAAGTTCGGGGTGATGGCAACCTGTTTCTCCCATAACGCTTCATGCAGGCTGATAAACTTCTGCGACGAATTTAAAATATCACCATAATTTAATTGTGCGATAACAGACTGGACCACCGGATACATTTCCCACGACTCATAGTAAACCGGCGTGTCGGAATGGGTGGTTGCCAGTAAGGTGAGGAAAGCATTGAGGCCCGCGCCAAACCCCATTTCCAGAATTCTGATTTTCTTTCGGGGATTGTGTTCCACCCAATAGTCAAGGCCGGAGCGGATAAAAACATGCTTCGATTCCTGGATTGCACCATAAGAGGAGTGATAGGTCTCCTGTAGGTCTGCGTTTAAGAGTGAATGAGAACCATCGGCAGTGGTGATAATTTGAATTTCGGGCATCTTGTCTACGACTTCGAGATCAATGCAACCGCATACGCATTCACGCCCTCCTCCCTGCCGACATAACCTAATTTCTCAGAGGTTGTCGCCTTGATCGAAATATCATCTTCCAGAATATTCATCAGTGGGGCCAGCACCTTCTTCATCTGTGGAGCATAAGGCATTACTTTCGGGTTTTCCAGGCTGAGGCTACAATCGACATTCTCCACCTTCCACCCTTTTGCGGAAAGCATTTGAGTAACTTCCTTGAGAAAGAATTTGCTATCCATCCCTGCCCACCGTGGGTCATGGTTGGAGAAATGTGTTCCGATATCTCCGAGATTTGCAGCACCCAAAAGCGCATCACAAATGGCGTGAATCAATACATCGGCATCGGAATGACCCACAGCGCCCCTGGAGGATTGCAACTTGATTCCTCCCAGCCAGAAGTCGCGCCCCTCTTCCAGTGGATGAACATCAAAACCAAAACCCACTCTTATTTTCATTAGTCAATGTTTAAATGACAGACCTGTAATACATGACACTTGAATTTTCTTCTCTAAAAATCTCACCCGCTACTCTCTTCACATCGCCGGTGGTTATAGACTGTATTTTTTTTGCCTCAAGGTTCACCAGGTTAGGGTCGCCTGACAAGGTAGCAAAGGCCAGATTCATGGCACGGTTCATAACCTCCACTTCGTCAAACTCCAGAGTGGACTCTGCCTGGTTCTTCACTTTTTCAAGCTCTTCCTCAGAAATTCCATCGGTCACTATCTCTGCAATCAATTCATCAACTTCCTTTTCTGCCTGATCAAGCAATACACCCTCGTTCACACGGCCGCTCACGACGAGCAAGCCCGGATCAATTGAGCTCATGCCATGTGTAGATAGGGACGAGAAAATTTCCCTCTCTTTTACCAATTGGTTGAACATGCGGCTTGACTGTCCACGGCTCAATACATCGCTGAGTAAATCAGCTGCGTAGTAGTCCGGGTGAAAACGGCCAGGCATATGATATACTTTGTACAATGCGTCTGCAGGAACATTGGCTTCTACGGTTACGGATCTCTTTTTCTGCTGAATGGGTTCTGCCGGAAGTCTTCGTGGAGGTCTTTTTGAAGAGGGAATCGGCGCAAACCACTTGTCGGATAATCTCTTCACCTGGTCAACTGTTACTTTCCCAGCGACAACCAGAATGGCGTTGTTTGGCACATAATATTGGTAGAAAAAATCCTTTACGTCATTCAGCGAGGCATTTTCAATGTGTGATATTTCCTTTCCAATGGTAGCCCACCGGT
>JAYWDR010000265.1:0-5499 GCA_043779735.1 Cyclobacteriaceae bacterium
ATCCCAGGCTTCAAGCTGAAATTGAAATGGCTTCCAGCCCATTTTGTTGAACCACTGCAGCCCCTGATCGGCCAATTGATGATTTTTTTTCACAAAAGATTGAACAAAGGCTAATGAATCAGGTTATATGCACACCACTTGGATATAAATATCACGAAATCGCCAAACATCTAAACCTGCCCATTGGTACGGTGAAGAACCGGATCTTCCATGCAAGGAAAGAAATCCAGAAAAAATTGGTAGGTTATCGTTAGAAACGACCCACCCTCTCCTATGTCCAGCATTGCCGTCATTGGCGCAGGCTTTTCAGGACTCTCGGCTGCCGCTTGTCTGGCTCAAGGAGGCCATCAGGTCACCGTGCTGGAAAAAAACTGTCAGCCGGGCGGAAGAGCCAGGAAGTTTGAAGAACAGGGGTTTGTTTTTGATATGGGCCCCAGCTGGTATTGGATGCCGGATGTATTTGAGAAATTTTACAATCGTTTCGGCAAGACTTCATCAGATTTCTACGATCTGAAAAGACTCAATCCCTCCTACCGCATTTTCTTTAGTAATAAAGATATCATGGATGTGCCGGCGGGTGTCGAGGCTCTCTGCGCTATGTTTGAGAAAAGAGAAGCGGGGACTGGTGCTCATCTGAAAAAATTCCTGGAGGAAGGAAAATACAAGTACGAAGTGGGTATCCAGCGGCTGGTGTACAAGCCGGGGCTTTCGATCACCGAACTCATGGATGCCCAGTTGTTCAAAGGTCTCTTCAAACTGCACATATTCAAATCCCTATCATCCTATGTTCGCAAAAACTTCCGTGACCCTGGGCTGATACAGTTGCTGGAATTCCCAGTCCTTTTTCTGGGAGCATCTCCTGCAAAGACACCTGCCCTGTACAGCCTGATGAATTATGCCGACATGGCATTGGGTACCTGGTACCCTATGGGCGGCATGTGCAAGATTGTGGAAGCCATGCACAAAATAGCCGACCAACAGGGCACAACCTTTGAATTCAACAGTGAGGTGGACGCAATGGAACTCAATGCTGTGGCGATAAAATCTTTGCTGGTCAATGGGTCGCAGCGCAAATTTGATTACGTGGTTGCGAGCGCTGACTATCATCACATAGAGCAAAAACTACTTCCTCCCTCCTTCCGTAAATACTCTGAAGCCTACTGGCAAAAGCGAGTGATGGCTCCATCCAGTTTGATTTTCTATGTGGGAGTGAGTAAGAAATTGAAAAGCCTTCTTCACCACAATCTTTTCTTCGACCAGGATTTTACTCTTCATACAAAAGAAATTTACGAGAATCCCGCCTGGCCTACCAACCCCCTATTTTATGTCTGCTGTCCCTCCAAGACAGATCCTGTCGTGGCACCGGCTGGCTGTGAAAACGTATTTATTCTCATACCTACGGCACCCGGACTTCATGATAGCGAGGGGATCAGAGAAAAGTACTTTAAGTTGGTCATTAGCCGTTTGGAGACGCTCACCGGTGAGTCCATTCAGGAACACATCATCTACAAGAAAAGTTATGCCCACAAGGATTTTATCAGTGACTATCACGCCTTCAAGGGAAATGCTTATGGCCTGGCCAATACCATTTTACAGACCGCGAATCTTAAACCTTCTATTGTAAACAAAAAGGTAAACAATCTGTTTTATACAGGTCAGCTGACTGTACCGGGACCGGGAGTGCCTCCATCCATCATTTCCGGCCAAGTCGTGGCTAAGGAGTTAATGGATCGTGACATCCGCCGCAGAGAGGTAAATAAAGAGAAATAGTAATTAAATTTCAGGAACAAAGTACATGAGCCAAAAAGTCCTTTTTGACATGGTCTCCATCAAGACCAGCAGGCTTACGGCCCACGCTTACAGCACTTCATTTTCATTTGCCATCCGGTGTCTTGAAAAGAACCTACAAGATCCCATTTATTCCATCTACGGTTTTGTCAGGTTCGCCGATGAAATTGTGGATACCTTTCATGATTATGACAAGGCATCCCTGTTGGAGCGATTCAAGCAGGATACCTGGAAGGCCATCGATGAAAAAATAAGTCTGAACCCCATTCTCCAGAGCTTCCAGACCACCGTGAATGTCTACCACATAGACCGCGAGCTGATCGATCAGTTTTTGCACAGCATGGAAATGGATTTAGCTGAGAAAAAATATGATCAGAAAGGATTTGAAAAATATATCCTCGGCTCCGCAGAAGTAGTGGGGCTCATGTGCCTAAGTGTATTTTGCAAGAGCGGTGAGGCAGAATACCAGCGACTTAAACCTGCCGCCATGAAACTGGGTTCCGCCTTCCAAAAAATAAATTTCCTTCGTGACCTCCATGCTGATTATGCAGGAATGGGCCGATCCTATTTCCCGGGTATGGTCATCGATAAGTTTGATGACATCAACAAGAAGAAGATTGAAGAAAGCATCGCTGCTGATTTTCATGATGGCTTCCGGGGCATTAAGCAACTTCCACGTGGCGCCCGCTTTGGTGTGTATTTTGCCTATTTGTATTATAAGGCCTTGTTCAGAAAGATCAAAAAACTTCCCTATGAAAGCGTATTGGAAACCAGGGTACGCATACCCAACAGACATAAGCTTGCCATCCTGGGATACTCATTTGTTAAACATCAACTTCACCTACTTTGATATGGAACAGGTCGTGCTAGTGGATGAGTCTGATAATGAAGTTGGCATCATGGAAAAAATGGAGGCTCACCGCAGAGGACTGCTCCACCGGGCGTTCTCTGTTCTGATTTTCAATTCCCGGGGTGAATTACTTCTTCAAAAAAGAGCCGATACCAAATACCATAGCGCCGGACTCTGGACCAACACCTGTTGCAGCCATCCTCAACCCGGTGAAAGTTTTCAGGATGCGATAAAAAGAAAACTACTTCAGGAAATGGGCATCAGCGTTCAGACTGAATTCGTTTTTAAATTTTTGTACAACGTCAAGGTAGACCATGACCTGATTGAGCATGAACTTGATCATGTGTTTGTCGGCATCCATGATGGGGAGCCCACAATCAATACACGCGAAGCCCAGGATTGGAAATTGGCTGACCTGCCATCCTTGCGAAACGCTATCATTCAACACCCGGAACAATACACATCCTGGTTCAAGTTGATTATCAATCATCCACAACTTAGTAAAGTTCTGGTCAGTCCTGCTTGCTGAAATCAAGGTTATATCCAAACTGAATAAGTATACCTATATTATTCTCTTCCTGCGCGCCATTCCTTTTGATTAAGGTCTGATAGAATGGTCCGCCCTCCAGGCTGATATTTTTGGTGAACTGGTACCCGATTGCCATGTAAAGGCGGTTTTGATCCGGCTTCGTATACGTTATTCCTGTTCCCCAGCTATAAAACAGTTCGTCAAATACTGCCGCAAACCAGGCGCCAGGCTCAATCTTAGGTTTGTTCAGGACATATCTAACCTGAAGGCGATAGCGAATGCGATTCAGGTACGTATCATAGCCATCATATATCACTGCCCCTCCAGGGTCCGTACGGCGCTTTTGGATAAACCTCTCTTCAAACCGAAAGCGGTGCGAAAAGAAAAACTTCCCTGAATTGTGTCGATAGAGAATTTGCTGCCATATACGTTGCTCATTATTGGCATACGTGGCGGGCTGCTTTCCATATTGAAAATTCCACAAGTACATATAACCAATGGGGACAATAGAAAGATTGGGGGTGACATACCACTCAAATCCATTGCGCACATAATATTGGGCATTCTCCAAGGCTCCTACAAACCTCAACTGGCCATCAAAAGCAAATCCGAATTTTTTGTGAAGTTTGATATTGGAATTCAAGGCAAACCACTCTGTGGGTTGAGTTACCACAGCATCTGCTAGTTGTGAAAATGAAGTAAAACTAATTGAAATACAGAGTATTGCAGCAGCGACAAATTTTACCATGGGGTTAACGCGACGTTAGGACGATGTGCAATACTATGCAAACTTACTATTAAAATACATCGGGAACAATGCATTTCTGAACTCTCACTACCGAATGCGCTGGTCACTTCTCGCTATCTTTTCGGCTTTGATCGGTATCCATATCTCTTCCTCCCCATTCTTATCTTCTCTTCTATAGTTTTCGCCCAATTGCTCTTTGGTCTCCTAACTGCTGATCCACTCAAAGTTTGTCCACCCTCATGAAATTATCCGCGGGCAGTCACACAATTACTTACTCATAACTATTGAAATGTCATTATCAAGTTGGTTGCATACAATGATATCGGCTTTTCCGTCAGCATTTAAGTCCACAACAGCAATTCCCTTTGGGTGGTTGCCTACTACAATGGCTGATTGTGAAAGTACACTTCCGTTCTTCTTCATTAAGGAAAGATAAATCTTGTTGCTGTCATTATCAGAGGTGACAATATCGTTTACTCCGTCACCATTCACATCACCTATTGCAATACGATTAGGAATTTTTCCGGCTTCGAAAGGCGAGCCTCTCATGGTAATGAATTTTCCTCTACCGTCCCCAAGTAAAACAGTCAACCCGTTTTTGCCTTTACCTTCAGCCATACTGCTGGGAGAATTTATAATGGCGAGGTCAAGGTTGGTGTCCGCGTTTATATCACCTATTGCAATGCCAAAGGGAGCATCACCACATGCAAAAGGAGAACCGACCGGTTCGTTAAAGCCCCCTTTACTGTTCGCTAAAAGAACCGTAGCATTGTTACTTTCTGAGTTGGTTGTAACAATATCGACTATACCATCACTATTTAAGTCAGCAGCACGAAGCCTTTGATAAGGCCTCTTACCAACCTTGAAAAATATTCCACGTGTTCTAAATAAAGTCAGACTGTCACCAAAAAGAACTTCTATCTGGTCATTGCCCCAACTGTCGGTAACAAGATCTAACCTGCCATCCTTATTAAAATCTCCTGCCGCAATACCGTGAGTATGTGGTATTCCCCTAACGGGAAAAGGTGATTTAGCTGCAGGAGTAAAATTGCCTTTTCCATTTCCTAATAAAACAGTTAAATACTTTTTTTCATGATTAGCAAATGCCAAATCCATATTACCATCCCTATTAAAGTCATTAGTGGAAATGTCGTTAGGAATAGAACCAGCAAAAAAAGGTGAACTCTGCGCTTCTGTAAAACCACCTTTGCCATTGCCAAGAAGAATGGTAACGCTGCTGTCTGTTTCACTTGTTACAGCAAGGTCCGGAATCTTATCGTTATTAAAGTCCGCTGTTTCCACACTGCCCGGGGATTTGCCAACATTAATTCTTAATCCATCAAGCGTAGCAAAACTATTTTTGGAAGATGAGTTATTGGATTGTCCGCAACTGACCCCGAATAAAACAGTCCAAATTGAAATTGCAAATGGAAACATCTTTGTCATTGGTCTACTCTTGATGTCCCCGCTTGGGCGGGATGAAACACCTGCCAGCTTTACCCCGGATGTTATGCAATCAGCAATCAGATCATCCATTGCACTTCTAACAGATACTAACGTAATTATCTGCTTTCAACATCGTCT
>JAYWDR010000266.1:0-14631 GCA_043779735.1 Cyclobacteriaceae bacterium
TTGACGCTTTTCATTTTTGTTTAGGGCACCCTGGTGCTCAAAATCACAATGACTTTCAGTTATGATTCAAAATTTAATATCATTATCACTCCGCAATAAATTTCTTGTGCTGTCCATCGCGGCCGGTTTGTTTGCCTGGGGCATTTACTCCGTGCGTACAAATAAAATAGACGCCATCCCGGACCTCTCCGAGAATCAGGTGATCATATTCACCGAGTGGATGGGACGCAGTCCGCAGATCATGGAAGATCAGATCACATATCCGATGATCACCAATCTGCAAGGCCTTCCCAAAGTGAAGTATGTACGCGGCGCCTCCATGTTCGGGATGAGTTTCATCTACGTCATCTTCAATGAAGAAGTAGATATTTATTGGGCCCGACAACGTGTGTTGGAAAGACTGAATTCGGTGACCGGCACATTGCCCCCCGGGGTGACCCCGACTCTGGGCCCTGACGGTACCGGTGTGGGCCATATTCTTTGGTATACACTCGATGCCCCGGAAATGGATTTAGGTGAACAACGGGCCATCCAGGATTGGTATGTGAAGTTCGCGCTCCAAAATGTTTCGGGCGTCAGCGAAGTAGCTTCCTTCGGGGGCTTTGAAAAACAATACCAGGTCACTGTCGATCCGAACAAGCTTACTTATTACGGTATTTCCGTGCCGGAAGTAATTCAAGCTGTCCGAAACAATAACAATGAAGCAGGCGGCCGGAAGTTCGAACTAAGCGACATAGGCTACATCATCAAGACCACTGGCTATCTAAAATCCAGGGAGGACATCGAACAAATTTCTGTCAAGACAGAAAACACAACCCCGATTCGGGTAAAAGATATTGCCACGGTGCAAATGACCGGTGAAACCCGCCTGGGAATTTTAGATTTGAACGGCGAGGGAGAAGTGGTCGGAGGCATCATCGTGATGCGATATGGAGAAAATGCAGACGAGGTAATTCACAAGGTAAAAACGAAGATGGAGGAAGTTGCAAAAGGACTTCCGCAAGGGATGAAGTTCAACATCGTGTATGATCGAAGCGGCCTGATCGAAGAGTCCATCTCCTCCATCAAGGAAACTCTCATAGAAGAAATGATTGTGGTCTCGCTGGTGGTATTCCTATTTCTTTTTCATTGGAGAAGCGCCATGAGTATCATCATACAGATCCCGATCACCATTGCCACCAGTTTCATTCTCTTGAATGCCTTTAATGTTTCATCCAACATCATGTCCCTGACTGGCATTGCCCTGGCGATAGGCGTTATCGTAGACAACGGGATCATCATGGCAGAGAACTCGTACAGGAATCTGGCTATCCGTCAGGAGGAATTGAACAAAAAGTTAAATCCGTAAGACTATGCTCAACAGAATATTTAACAAGAAAAAGGATTACGTTGAAATTCCTGCCGCAGAGCGGGAAGCCATCATCGAGAAATCCAGCAAGCAGGTTTCTCGCGGGGTGTTCTATTCTACCATTATCATTATTACCTCCTTTCTGCCGGTATTTATGCTCACCGGACAGGAAGGAAAGCTATTCCATCCACTTGCCTACACCAAAACATTCATCCTGGTGGTCGACGCCTTCCTGGTTATCACCCTGGCGCCGGTCATGATCTCTTTGTTCATGCGTGGGAAATTCAAAAATGAAAGAGCCAATCCGATTACGCGGACACTTGAAAATCTGTATGAACCGATCATCCGCGTTTGTATGAAGTGGAGAAAGACGACCCTGGGCATTAACCTTATCGCGCTGGCGGTTAGTATCCCCCTGATGATGAGTCTCGGGAGCGAATTCATGCCGCCCCTTGATGAACAATCCATTTTGTTCATGCCGGTGACCTTGCCCGATGTCTCCAATTCTGAAATCAAACGAATTCTTCAGGTACAGGATAAGATCATCAAGTCGGTGCCTGAAGTGGACAAAGTGCTTGGTAAAGCAGGCAGGGCCAGTACCCCCACCGACAATTCACCCATCAGCATGATTGAAACCATCATCATGCTAAAGCCAAAATCAGAATGGCGTCAAGGCATCACCAAAAAAGATATTGTAAACGAATTGGATGCGAAGCTTCAAATTCCAGGTGTAATCAACGGCTGGACACAGCCCATCATCAACCGCATAAACATGCTGGCCACAGGTATTCGCACTGATGTGGGTGTAAAAGTTCATGGACAAAACCTGGATACCCTGTACAAAGTGTCGGAACAAGTCAAGCAATTGCTGGAAGGCATACCCGGTGTAAAAGATCTGTATGTAGAGCCTATAACAGGAGGAAAATATCTATTGATCGACATCAACCGAGAAAAAATCGGACGCTATGGTCTAAGCATTCAGGACGTGAACGTGCTGGTAGAAACAGCCCTTGGCGGAACTCCCCTGGCCAACACCATCGAGGGTCGTCAACGCTTTTCGATCAATATCAGATTACCACAGGATTATCGCAACAGCATTGACCGCATAAAAAGAATCCCGATCAAAACAGCTTCATTCGGAACTATTCCATTATCTACTGTTGCGGAAGTGCGGTTTGAAAATGGGCCGCCAATGATTTCCTCAGACAATGCGATGCTACGTGGCGCTGTCTTATTTAATGTCCGGGATCGTGATTTAGGAAGTACTGTTCAAGAGGCCATCGAGAAAGTGAATTCAGAGCTTACCGGCTTGCCCAGCGGCTATTTCATCGAATGGAGCGGGCAGTATGAAAACCTCATTCGCGGGAAGCGCACCCTGGCCATTATTACGCCTGTGGTGCTGCTCATTATTTTCTTGTCACTCTACCTGGCATTCAAATCCATCCGGGAAGCGTTCCTCAGCCTTATCACAGTTCCATTTGCACTCATTGGCGGCGCGTATATCATTTATTTCTATGGCGTACACCTATCGGTAGCGGTGGCGGTTGGATTCATTGCGCTGTTTGGTATAGCCGTTGAAACGGGCGTGGTGATGGTAATCTACCTGAATGATGCCATGCAGCAGTTGATCGCAGTCAAAGGAAACTCAAGGGACACCATTACCAAGGATGACTTGCGCGAATATGTAATTGCTGGAGCCGCCAAACGCCTTCGTCCAAAATTGATGACCGTGTGCGTAGCCCTGTTCGGCCTTGTGCCCGTACTCTGGTCGACCGGGGTTGGAAGTGATGTGATGCAGCCTATCGTAATGCCCATGATTGGAGGAGTCCTTACTTCATCCACCCACATTTTGCTGGTCACCCCGCTCATCTTCCTGATGACCAAAGAATATGAATTAAGAAAATTCGGAAAAATAGAAATACATGAAGCCAAACATTAGAATACTATTCTTCGTCGTCTGCGCCCTGTTTGGGCCTTCTGCAAACGGTCAACGGCGCGTTTCCCTTGACAGCATTCTAACCGCTGTTAGAGATAACAACCCGATGCTAAAAAGTTACGGTTCAAGGTCGGATGCCATGAACGCTTATGCTAAAGGCGCCAAAAGCTGGATGGCCCCCGAAGTAGGCGGAGGTCTTTGGATGTTGCCTTACAAGCAAGTGGCTGATCAACGTGATCAAGGCCAGATCATGCTTTCGGTACAGCAGAAATTCACCAATCCGGCAAAGCTCCGTGCCAACCAAGGCTACCTGGAATCCAAAGCGGCCATTGAGCAGGCCAGTGAATCGTACGTTTTCAACCAGCTACGTGCCCAGGCGAAGACAGCCTACTATCAATGGCTGGTTCTGGAGAAAAAGAAGGAAGTCCTCAGGCAGAATGAAGAGATCATTGGCCTTGTGCTGAAAATTGCACAACTGCGCTATCCCTACAATCAAAGCAAGCTCAGCAATATCTACAAAGCTGAAGGGCGACTGCAAGAGGTGCGCAATATGATTTTGATGAATGACAATCAAATCCATCAGAAAAATATTCTCCTTAACCAGTTAATGAATGTGTCCAATGAGGTGAGGTATTCAATTGATACAACAAGTCAATTGAACCAATTCCTGCCTGACGCCATGGATACGTCCGCCCTATCAGAAAGACGGAGTGACCTCCGCAGGATAGATAAAAGCATCCAGGCTATGAAACTCAATCAGGCAATAGAAAATTCACAGTCTAAGCCGGACTTCAACCTGAGCTTCAATCACATGATTGCCCGCGGATCCGGCATGCCCAACCAGTTCATGTTGATTGGTATGGTCTCTATCCCGATCGCACCCTGGTCATCGAAAATGTACAAGTCCAACACCCAGGGCATGGGGAAGGAAATCGAATCGATGAAAAATGAAAAGGCGGCTATCATAAATGAGTACATGGGAATGACAGCGGGTATGATTTCGGAGATCAGCACATTGCGCCGGCAGATTGAAAATTATGAAGCCCGAATCACCCCTGCCCTTCGCAAAAACTATGAGACCCTCATGCTGGCGTACGAAGAAAATAAGGAGGAGTTGCCCATAGTCATTGACGCCTGGGAGACACTGAACATGACGCAGATGCAATATTTAGATACTGTTCAGAAGTATTATGAGATGGTCGTGAGTTATGAAAAACAGCTGGAAAGGTAAGATTAGGGTTTAAGGTTTAAGGTTTAAGGTTTAAAAAAGTTATGAATAAGATAAATCAACAAGGAAAGCAGAAATATTTTCGGGAGTTCCTTACCATTCCACTTTCCATTTTCATTTTATTGACAGCATTCGCAATAGGCTGCACAAACCGGGATGGGAAGCAGGCTTCGGGAAGCGACACATACACCTGCCCCATGCATCCCACCGTTGTCCAGAACAAACCAGGGTCATGCCCTGTTTGTGGAATGGATCTGGTGCTTAAAGGACAGCCTGGCCAGGAAATAAAAATCAACGCGGAACTTAGCTATTTATTGAAGCCGACCAACGGAATGGTAATCAGCAACATTCAAACCGTTACTCCAATTCAGAAAGCCATGATGGTCACCTCAAAAGTCAACGGCATCATCAGTTACGATACCAGAAGATTTACTTCTATTCCAATACGCTTCGGTGGCCGTATAGAATCACTTTCAATAAAATACAACTTTCAGCCCATACGGAAAGGCCAGAAGATTCTTGAAATATACAGTCCGGAATTGCTGACCGCACAGCGAGATCTGCTGTACCTTTTGAAGTCCGACAAGCATAATGAACAACTGATAGATGGCGCTAAGGAGCGGCTGAGTCTGCTGGGCATTACCAATGCACAAATCGATCACCTTGTGTCTACCGGGATCGAGTCATACTCATTTGCAGTGTACAGCCCTGTAGATGGATACATCGTTGAGGAAACCACACTCGCTGCTTCCATACCAGCATCAGCACAACCTGCCAATCGAGGAATGGATGGAGGCATGGACAAAACCGGATCGCAAAATACCAATCAAGCTAAGGCTACGCCAGCTGGTGGGGAATTGCTTACCCGGGAAGGCATGTACGTCAGTACTGGGCAAGTCATCTTCAAGGTGGTGAACACCGCCAATGTGTGGGCAGAGTTTAAAGTGTATCAGCAGGATGCGGCCTTTATCAAGCCCAATGACCGGATACAAATAAGTCTTGACGACGCAACGAATTCATTCGAAGCCAAAGTAAATTTTATAGCACCGTTCTTCAAGAGCGGCGAAAGTTTCTCCATCGTCAGGGTGTACTTGTCCAATACGCTCAATCAATTTAAGGTTGGTCAACTGGCTTACGCCACGTTCAACCTCCCGTCTGTAACAGCTCTGTGGATTCCCATATCGGCAAGACTCAATCAGGGCACGAAGGAATTGGTCTTCGCGAAAAGGCGAGGCGTGTTCCGGCCGAAAGTCATTCAAACCGCGCGTCGCTCCGGAGAATGGATTGAGGTCATCAGCGGCATTCAATTGAATGACAGCATCGCCTACAACGCGCAATTTATGGTGGACAGCGAAAGTTTTATCAAAATCAGGAATTGATTATGAAAAGAATAATTACAACGGCAATTTGGTTAGGTATTGCCTTGATCCTTTCCATGTGTGGAAAGAAAAATGAACATACGCACCTGCAGGAGACAGTCACGAAATATACCTGCCCCATGCATCCTCAGATTATTCAGGATAAGCCCGGCGCTTGTCCCATTTGCGGAATGGATCTGGTAAAAGTGAATGCATCCACCGGCGACCAGGGCACCATCATGCTCAGTGAAAGTCAGATCAAGTTGGCAAACATCACTACTACGCTCACCCAATTTGAGAGCATGGGCGCAAATACCATCCTGACAGGAAAACTCGTGGTCAATGAAGAGCAAGCCGCTGTCGTGAGCAGCCGTGTTGAAGGACGTATTGAAAAGCTTTTCTTTAAAGAAGAAGGTCAGCGGGTAGAACAAAACCAGTCGCTGTATGAGATTTATAGCGAATCGTTATTGACGCTTCAGCGAGAGTACCTATTGGCGCTTCGGCAACTTGAGGAATTAAAAGACCAGCGGTATGTGTCTTTCCTCAATGCTTCAGAAAAAAAACTTCTGCTCCTGGGCATGACCCAGGCCCAGGTGCGCGGGCTTGCACAACGCAAAAGCACCGAATCCAAAATCACCTTCCTTGCTCCCACCTCAGGAGTTATTTCCAGAATCGATGCTACGGAAGGTCAATACGTTTCGGAGGGCAGCGCATTGTACCGTATCGATAAACTTGATCAGGTTTGGGTCGAGGCGGAACTCTATCCGGGCGAATCACCTCTCGTTAAGATGGGAGATGACGTACGGGTACAGATCAATGGATTTGAAAATTCACCAGTGCAGGGTAAGGTCACGTTCCTAAGCCCGGAGTACCGCCAGGGAACCCAGATCATTACCGTGAGGGTTGTCATTGCCAATCCCAAACGCACATTCCTTCCTGGCATGCAAGCCAATGTCATTCTTTCTCACTCCAACCGGAAGGCAATCGGACTTCCGTCAGACGCCGTAATCCGCGACGCGAATGGAAGCCATGTGTGGATCCTTGAAAACGACGGCTCATTCAAACTGCGTATCGTAAAGACAGGTCTGGAGAATATGGAAAAAGTGGAAATCACCCAGGGCCTGAATGAAAAAGAGAATGTCGTAATTTCGGGGGCCTATTTGCTGTATAGTGAATGGGTTCTTAAAAAGGGCCGAGACATCAAACTTTAAACCTTGAACTTTGAACCTTGAACTTTGAACCTTAACCTTTGAACTTTAAACAATTAACAATTATGAAAAACACACTGTCAACCTTAGTTCTACTCTTCATCAGCACCGTCGGACTCCTGGCGCAAACTGATACCAGCAAACCCATGTTCAAGGATGCTAAACTGGGAGCTGCATACGGAACCTATGTGAGCTTGAAAGACGCGCTGGTAGCCTCAAAAGGGGATGCCGCGAAAGAAGCAGCTGCCAAGCTGCAAACCACTTTATCCGTAATAAAAAATAGCGAGAAAGCATCAGAACAGGCCGGGAAGGTGGCAAGCGCCGCTGATCTTAACACTGCTAGGAAGGCGTTCGCTACACTCAGCACAGAGATGGCTTCTCTGGTTAAGGGTGGCCAGCTTTCTGCTGGCGCCCTGTACCTTGAATATTGTCCGATGGCCAACAACAATACAGGCGCCTATTGGCTGTCGAATGAAAAGGAAATCAAGAATCCATATTTTGGCGATAAGATGCTCAAGTGCGGATCAGTAAAAGAAACCATCCAGTAATTTATCTTGTGGTATTTCCGTAAGCAAATGGAGAACAGCTCTAAAGATCATTGGGAGAAAATTTACGAGTCAAGGCAAGAAACAGACTTCAGTTGGTTTCAGCCTTATCCAAAAACCTCCATTGAATTTATTAAATTATTCGACCTGCCGAAGGATGCCAGGATCATTGACATTGGAGGCGGCGACAGCCATTTAGTGGATGCATTAATTGAATTGGGTTACACCAATATTTCTGTTCTTGATATATCTGCAAATGCTATTGAGAGGGCCCGCAAAAGACTCGGGAGTAAAGCAGCCATGGTTCAATGGATTGTCTGCGATATAACCGAATTTGAATCTGATGTTATGTTTGATTTCTGGCACGACCGTGCTGCCTTTCATTTTCTAACCGACGATGACCAGATTGCCAAATACTTGTCCATCGTTCAGAAGAATCTGGCGCCACATGGCTACCTGGTGTTAGGGACTTTTTCTGAAAATGGCCCAAACAAATGCAGTGGCCTTGACATACATCAATATTCAGTCGCTTCCATGTCTGCCGTTTTTGAAAAGGATTTTAAGCGGATCAAGTGCATCGAAGAAAATCATTCTACACCATCCCATACCGTTCAAAATTTTGTCTTTTGCGCTTTTCAAAAAATATTACGTGACACTGCCACTTAGGATGACCCATAAAGCCATTTATCTATTGCTCTTCATTCTTGCCAGTTGCAGTGCAGGCAAGAAAGATCAGTCAGGTTCTTCCACTTCAATGGAGGTCGATATTGCCCAAGTACAGCTAACGGACCTGGATGACCAGCCTATCGATTTGGCACAATACCGGGGAAAGGCCGTGTTTATCAACTTCTGGGCCACCTGGTGCAAGCCATGTATTCAGGAAATGCCCACGATAGCGAGTGCTCAAACATACCTCGATAACGAAAAAGTGATTTTTCTCTTGGCCTCCAACGAGAATGTTGAAGAGATTGAAACCTTTATAAAGAGACAGACCTACAGTTTCCATTTCGTACGGCTTGTAAATATGGAAGCGCTTAGAATTCAAGCTTTGCCCACAACATTTATTTTCAACGCGGCAGGTAAACTAAAATTTTCAGAAGTCGGCTATAGAAAATGGAATGAACCAGATAACCTTGCCTTAATCACTAAAATAATAAATGACCATGAGAAATAACTTCTGCCTTCTCCTGCTATGCCTTGTTTGGACCTCCTGCTCGACCAAGAAAAACGGGCAAGACCAAACGCTTCTTGTTAATTTTTTCACTTCACCCGCAAGGCCGAACAGCGGAGAGCCTTTCTTGTTTACCGATAAGAACGGCACCGTGTATTTGTCCTGGATAGAAAAAAGCGATGAGAAAACTTCATTCAGGATTTCAACACTCCAGAACAATCAATGGTCCGAACCGGTGATCATTGCCTCAGGCAACTCCTGGTTTGTGAATTGGGCTGATTATCCCATGATCGCTGCCAACGGCAAGCAATTCATAGCGCATTTCCTCGACAAGAGCGGCAAGAGTACATACGCGTATGATGTAAAACTCACGCGATCAGCGGACGGGGGAAAAAACTGGATGGAGCCTCGTGTACTCCATGATGATAATAAACAAGCTGAGCACGGATTCGTTACACTACTACCCTATGAAGATAATTTCTTTGTGACCTGGCTTGATGGAAGAAACACAGTCATGGAAGGTATGGAGGGAATGGAGCATGAAGGCCACCATGGATCCATGAGTCTCAGAGCAGCCATTATTGACGCCAAAGGAAATAAGATAAACGAATGGGAACTGGACAACAAAACGTGCGATTGCTGCCAGACCAGCGCCGCCATCACCAGCGGCGGGCCTGTGGTTGTTTACCGTGACCGGTCTGATGATGAAATCCGCGACATGTCGATCGTGAGGTTAATGAATGGCCAATGGACGGAGCCAAAGACGATTTATGATGATCATTGGAAAATCAAGGGATGCCCTGTCAATGGACCGCGTGTTGCAGCCGTTGGCGATCATCTCGCGGTGGCCTGGTTTTCAGCCGCAACGGATACCTCACAAGTAAATGCAATTTTCTCTACTGATGGCGGCAACACTTTTGGCAAACCAATCCGCGTCGATGAAGGAAGTGCCATCGGACGCGTTGATATTGTAATGATTAACGAAACGAGCGCCATGGTAAGCTGGATGGAGGGCACCATGATCAAAGTTGCTAAAGTGCATTCCGATGGCACAAAAGAACCTTCCATGATCGTCGCTTCATCTTCTGAATCACGGTCGAGCGGCTTTCCTCAAATGACTAAATCCGGAAATCAATTAATCTTTGCCTGGACAGATGACAAGGAAAAGAATATTAAGGTCGCGAACATTCTATTGCAGTAACCTAAAAACCTAAAGTATGAAACCATCCATTGTTAGTTTAGTCCTGATTGGCATTCTATCGAGCTGTTCAAACGTTAAAACAAACAATCCAGAAGAGGCCAATGAATCCGTGTCTCAAGTCACCGCTCCCGCGGAACAGGATATCCATGCTATCGCCGAGCAGAACGCGACTGATACATTGAAAGGTAGTCTCAAGGCGAAGGCCATGGGCACCATCGGTGATGCTGGAATTACCATCAACTATTATTCGCCAGCCGTACGTGGCAGGGTAATTTGGGGAGGTCTCGTACCATTTGATAACGTTTGGGTCACCGGGGCCCACCGTGCCACCAATATTGAATTCAATCAGGAGGTCATAATCGGAGGGATAAATATTGCGCCCGGTATGTATGCATTGTTTACTATTCCAGGCAAAGAAGAATGGACGATCATTATTAATAGAAACTGGGATCAGCATCTAACCGATGATTATGATCCAAAAAAAGATATCGTGAGAATAAAGGTAAAGCCTGAAACAAAATCAGTGAATCAGGAAAGGCTTCGCTACCTGGTAGAAGCTGAAAGCGATACCCAAGGCGAAGTTGTTATATATTGGGAAAAGCTCAAAGTTTCTTTGCCTGTCACAGTGTTTAAGTAATTCATCAAACCATTTTTTCTTAGTGTGAATCGTTACATCGAAATATTTGTCAACTCATTCATAGGCTATGCCAGGTACCTTTGCCACGAAATTACCCATCTTTCCTGGCATAACTATTTCTATTGGCTCATCGGAATTTCGTTGTTCTTCTTTACGTTGGAATGGTTCTTTTCCTGGCGCAAAAATCAACCAAAGATCAGACAAGACTTTTGGATGGACGGGTTTTACATGTTCTTCAATTTTTTTCTATTCTCGCTGATAGGATATAATGCTATTTCCTCAGTATTCGTGCAGGCCTTCAATGACCTACTCGCAAGTCTGGGGATTGCCAACATCGTGGCATTTGAGATTAAAAAATGGCCTGTCTGGTCGCAATTGGTGACCCTGTTTGTTTTACGTGATTTTATCCATTGGAATATTCACAGATTACTTCACCGGGCTCCCTTTCTTTGGGAGTTCCATAAAGTGCATCACTCCGTAAAGCAAATGGGGTTTGCAGCCCATCTCCGTTATCACTGGATGGAAAACATAGTGTACCGAATGCTGGAGTATATCCCATTGGGAATGATTGGCTTTGGTATTCAGGACTTTTTCTTTGTGCACATCATGGCACTAAGTGTTGGGCATTTTAATCACTCAAATATTAATGTCCCGCTCGGTCCGTTTAAATATATCTTTAACAATCCGCAAATGCACACGTGGCACCATGCCCGGGATTGGCCGGATAAATATCCTTATGGAGTGAATTTTGGAATTAGTTTGAGCTTATGGGATTTTCTATTCCGAACGGCTTATTTGACAAACGATCCAAAGCAAATTGATTTGGGTATTAAAGGAGACGAATATTTTCCGAAATCTTTTTTAGAGCAATCCATTTACGGGTTTAAAAGAAATAGAAAGAATTGATTGAGCAAGAGGCTTCGAGCTAGTAAGAAACATGGATGAGCTGATCAATAGCGTTTTCCCTTTGCATCCTTCATAGGCACAAATGATACGGACAACCGACGTTGCTGTTTTATTTTACCGTCGAGCTTGGTAAGGAATACAAGTTCCTGGCGCCTCCCCTCTCCAACAGGGATGATCATGCGGCCACCTTCTTTCAATTGGTCTTGAAGGGGCAACGGCACATGGCTTGGAGAGCAGGTGACGATGATTGCATCATAGGGTGCCGCCTCCTGCCAGCCGGCATAACCGTCGCCGACCCGCACATGGATGTTGGAATAACCCAGAACACTTAGCAGGCTGTCGGACCGCCGGCCCAGCGACCGGATGATTTCAATTGTATAGACCATACGGCAAAGCTTGCCAAGGATCGCTGCCTGGTAGCCGGATCCGGTGCCGACCTCCAACACTACATCTGTGGACTTGAGCTTCAGCGCTTCCGTCATGAATGCCACGATATACGGCTGGGAAATGGTCTGACCTTCTCCGATGGGCAGCGGACTGTCCAGGTAAGCGAAGGCCACTTGCGACGACGGCACAAAACGGTGCCGCTCCACCATTCGCATGGCGTCAAGCACGGCTTTTGAGGAAATTCCACGGTCGGCCAACTGCTCCTGCACCATCATTTCCCGTTGTCGCGTGAAGTCCTGAGCCATTGCCGGAACGAGAGGAGCTAATAAGAAAAGGCTCAGGATCAGTTGTTTCTTCACGCAATAAAGTTAGCTAAATGAAGTAGTTTGACTACGACAATTTGAGATGCACCCTATGCTGTCGATTCTCATGAATGTGAGTATTTTTGAATATCTTCAGAACGCTCAACATCATAGCCATGAAATCCTCTGCAACGCTCCTAAGTCTCCTTCTTTCAACTCACCTATTTGCTGCCAGTATTTCAGGCGTTGTGTTCCATGATGCTAACAGCAACGGGCTCCGGGACAAAAATGAAACGGGAATCAAAGGTGTGACGGTGTCTGACCAGGTAAATGTGGTCCAGACCGATGCCAACGGTTTCTACCGGATTGCATCGGCGAAGGGCTATGGCTACCTCTTCATCTCCATGCCATCAGGATACAAGGCCATGAGGCAATTCTATCATAAAGTGGACCTGGGTGCCATCAACACACAAGTGGATTTCCCTCTCACCAAAGCCTTGGCCCCCACGCAATTCACATTTATCCACGCTTCAGATATCCACATAAGTGACAAAAGCCTTGACAGGATGAATAAATTCCGGGCCCTGGTAGACTCTATTCGACCTGATTTTGTTTTGGTTACCGGTGATCTGGTGAAGGACGCGTTGCGTGTCCCTGAAAAGGAAGCAACTACGCTATATGAATTGTACAAGAACGAGATCCAAAAAATTATACCGTATGTATGGAATGTACCAGGCAACCACGAACTCTTCGGCATTGAGCGGGATCAGTCGATGGTGAGCAAGGAAAACCCACTGTATGGAAGAAACATGTACCGCTCCTACCTGGGGCCAGACTACTACTCATTTAATTATGGAGGCATTCACTTTATCGCGCTGAATTCACTGGAGTATGAAGATATGTGGTATTACGGTTCGATCGATTCTGTCCAGAGGGAATGGCTCAAGAAAGATCTCTCCGCTCTGGCGCCGACAACCCCTGTCGTGACTTTTCAACATGTGCCTTTCCTCTCAGGTGGCATCAGCGTTGGCGGATATACTGAATCGGGACCCGGCCGGACACTCGAACGGGAAAAGGGTGTTCTAAAATTCAGGCATGTTGTGTCCAATGCCATGGAAATTGTAGCCATCCTGCAAAAGCATCCATTTCCACTTGCCCTGGCCGGCCATCATCATTCACGCCAGTTGTTTTTCCTGGAAATGGAAAGTCAGCAAACGCGCTTTGAGCAAACGGCAGCGGTGGTCGGACCTTCGGACATGAACGGAATCAAATCACCGTCCGGTATTGTGGTGTACCGGGTGAGCAATGGCGAGATTGGGGAAGGGATATTTATAAGAATGAAGTAAACCTGTCTGGATCGGAGGCACCAGTACTTTGATATTCGTCCCGCTATAGATCAGGATTCGACATTCATTATTCCTACTTTGTCAAGTTTGCTCACCCGACCAACCTAATCTCAATAAGAATCAGAAGCAAGGTCACAAAGTCCACAACGTACCACTAGGAACACAAAGAATACAGGTTGAACACCTGGGAGGTCACTGTTTCCTAGTGTTCGTTGTGTTTCCTTTGTGATTTCTTTGTGACCCCTTTTGACCAAGTACAAGGCAACTTGACAACGTAGGATTATTTAGTATCTATATGAATATCGAATTTCGAATATTCAATCCCGATCGCTATCTGGACAATATTGAGGTTTGGATATAGCGGGGCACAGGAAGTGATTCGCGATTGCAGTTTTATATAAATTAACCTAGTGTGGATTTTTTCTAAGGTGTCCATTTGTAAACCTGGGCTCCCAAATCGCCACCCGATGCAAAGATAAGTTTGCTGTTGATAACCCTCATCCTATTGATTCCTTTGCCAAGATTGAACTTCCTCCAACTTTGACCACCGTCAGATGTTGAATATATATCGCCTGTTGGACTGCAACCCACCCATCCCCTGTCAGGGCTTATGAAACCAATGCCTTCCAGTTGAACCTTGTCCCCAATTTTTATTCTTGTCCACGATTGGCCGCCATCAATCGTCTTAATAATTGCACCCTCAGCATTAGCCCCCTCAGTTGAAACATATCCGACATCCCTGCCAACAAATTGAATTTTCCAACAAAACTCACCGATGTGGTCACCCAGATACTTACTTTGCCATGTCTGGCCGGCATCATCTGTGAAGAGAATAATAGATTGTGATGTACCGTCGCTTACATCTCCCTTTGTACCCACGACAAACCCTTCATTTTCGTTGAAAAAGTATGCGTCTACCAGGCCCGATGCCAAGGATGACATGTCTGTTGATATCCAGGTCGTACCAGAGTCTAACGTTTTGACAAAAACCGCAGGTCCACTCCAACGTCCTAAAGCAAATACGGTATTCTCGTTGACAACCCAGATTCCACACAGAG
>JAYWDR010000267.1:0-5481 GCA_043779735.1 Cyclobacteriaceae bacterium
GAAGATGATGATTTAAGCAATGCTGCATACAGATTTGCCTTTGCTCTTAGGCTCTTTGTTTCAGTGATGTCCTTGGAAATTCGTTTGGCACTATTCTTAGTGGCTACACTCCGCAGCACTTCTGAAGCGGCAACTTGCAAGATTTCAACGGAGTCTTTCAATGCATCGAAAACAATTTCTTGTGTAATGTCAAGCGGAAAATATAAGCATACGCGCACCGCGCTGGCCCTCACACGATAATCACGGTCTGAAGTATAAATATTTTTCAACACAGGCAATACACCTGCTATGTCAAGATGGCGAAATCCGCTCACCGCCGCCATCCTTACATTTGGCTGCAAATCATGAAGGGCAGCGTTGATAAGATTATCTTGAAAACCTGTCCCCTCAACTTTTGATGAGCGCCCAAAGTACTGAGCTGCCGCAAGTCTTGCTTGATAGGAATTTTCGGAAAGTAAATACTTTGAGATTTTTTTAGTCACCATACTGTCTGCTTTTTTGCGAACAGCAAGACGATAGAAGGCCCAAGACTGTCCTTCCTGCTGAAGTGTGTCATTGGATTGAAAGTCACACAAAATCTTCAATTCCTCTATCTGTACAGTTTTGCCTAACCCCTCGAGCACTTCACGGACTACGCGGCGATCCTTGTCCTCTAAAGCCGGTATCAAGGCATTTACCGCTTGAGCCCCTCCAGTCTGACCCAACGAGTAGGCTGCATTTATTCTTACTTCTAAATCCGGATCTTCCAGTAGTGCAGTGCCCAATGATAATGAGGCCACCGAGTCTTGCACGGACCCAAAAGCCAGTGCCGCCGCTCTTCTGTACACAGGATTTGTTGATTGCAAAAAGAATAAGAGACTGTCGGACAAACGCCTATCCTGAAGATCATATATTCTTACTAATACAGAGTCAGAAAATTTGTTAGGTGCTGTCGGCTTTGTAGAACAAGCCATCACAATTAGAAATGCGAGAAGTACAGAAAGTCGTCCCATTGAAACTCTTTTCCGAAAGATAGAAAGAATCACCTAAGCACTTGATATACTACCAGGGCAGCAGTATAGGCAAGCCCTGTCATATAAACCAACTGCAGCAATGGCCACTTCCATCCCTTGGTCTCCCGCTTCACCACCGCCAGCGTGCTCATGCACTGCATGGCGAATGTGTAAAATACCAACAATGAGAAGCCAACGGCTGGCGTGAAGCGCGGACCGCCTGTTTCAGGATTGACCTCATCCCTTAACCGGTCCATAATAGTTGCATTGTCATCCGCACTGCCTAGACTGTAAATGGTAGCGATCGTACTGACGAATACCTCACGCGCTGCAAAGGAAGTAACAAGGGCAATGCCAATTTTCCAATCATATCCTAGCGGCCTGATCACTGGCTCAATCCATTTTCCAAGAATGCCAGCATAAGAATGTTCTAGTTTGTAGGCTGCTACCCTATTTTCAAAACCTTTTTCCGACAAATGAAGATGTTGAGTTTCCGCCCGGACGGCGGCATGTGACTGATCCATCACTTCCTTTGGCCCGTAACTCGCCAACACCCACAAAATAATGGAGATTGCCATGATCACTTTTCCGGCCTGCAACACAAACGTTTTTGTCTTCTCCACAATTGTATATCCTACGTTTGACCATTTAGGCATCCGGTAGGTCGGCATCTCCATAATGAGGTAACTTCGCTCTTTCACGTTGACAATCACTTTCAACAGGAGTGCCGAAAACATGGCGGCGAAAAATCCCATCAGGTATAATCCCATCAGCGCAAGGCCCTGGAGGCTAATGAGGCCCAGCACTCGCTGATGTGGAACAATAAGTGCCACAAGGATAGTGAACACCGGTAATCGTGCAGAGCAGCTCATCAGCGGCGTAACGAAAATGGTGATGATCCTGTCCTTCCAATTTTCGATTGTCCTGGTAGCCATGATGGCTGGAATAGCGCACGCCAATCCTGACATCAGGGGTACCACACTTCGGCCACTCATGCCAAACTTTCGCATGATCTTATCCATGAGAAACACCACACGAGACATATACCCGGTTTCCTCAAGAATTGAAATGAAGGCAAACAGGATCGCAATCTGCGGAATGAAAATGATGATGCCTCCTATACCAGGCACAATGCCGCTGGAGATCAATTCAAATAACGGCCCTGCCGGCAATCGCTTACCAAGAAAACTGCTGAGTCCTGCAAAACCTCTGTCAATGGCGTCCATGGGGATCTGAGCCAACGCAAAGACTGATTGAAAAATGAGAAAGAGTACAGTGATGAAAATAACATAGCCAAACACCTTATGTGTAAGGACTCTATCCAGTCTACTTGATATGCCTTTCCATTCCTGACGGGCAGACCGGATGATGACTGCGTCCAGCACGTCTTGTATAAACCCATAGCGATGAATAGTTTCTGCGCCTTGGTATTTATGTGGGAAAAAATTCTGCTGCAACGCGACCTCCTTGATGTAAGATCGGTCTTCCTTTGATAGAAATAACAGATTATCGGGCTGCTGCAAATAATGAAAAGCTTCGTACGGAGTGGACAAATTGAAGTGCTTTTGTATTTCCGCCAGCGCTCCCATTACACCATTCAATGGTTGAAAAATTCTCTCTTTAGAAGGTGTAGGCACTGCTGCAATTTGTTTCTTTAACTCATCCAGACCGAAGCCTTGTCGCGCGTTGATCATCACCACTGGTACATCGAGCCGTTTTGCCAATTTTTTTACGTCTAGACTTAGACCCGATTTCGCTGCCAGGTCCATCATGTTTAAGGCGAGCACTACAGGGAGACCCAGGTCAATAAGTTGGGTGAGAAGGAGCAAACAATTTTTCAAATTCGTCGAGTCGGCTACAAGAGCGATTCGATCCGGGAAATTTTCCCCCTTTTTGTCGGTAAGGATTTCAACGACAATTTTTTCATCCACGGTGCGTGGGTAAAGACTATAAATACCGGGAAGATCAATGATCTCAGCAGATGTTGTTTCATCTAGCTGACAAGAGCCCATGCGCTTGTCCACTGTAATGCCCGGAAAGTTTCCGATCTTTTGGTTGAGACCTGTAAGCTTGTTAAAAAGAGAGGACTTGCCTGCGTTAGGCTTGCCTACCAATGCAATCTTTAATCGGTTAGTTGTGGCCATCAGTTAAGAATAGAAATGGTGGAGGCCTCATCCAGCCGTAACGAGAGGTCGTAGCCTGAAATATTCACACACACCGGATCCCCAAAAGGTGCCGAAAAATTAAAACGGATTACCGTTCCGGGCAGAAAACCCATTTCAAGCAACTTTACAGAAAGTTGCTCATCAGTAAACCCCGAAATTACAGCAGTTTCCCCCGGTTTCATGTTAGCAACTGATTTTAGCTCTTCCGACAAGCTTATTTAGATTAAATTCAAACTTCGCGAATATAGGATTGGTAAGAGAATTATCCTGAAAATTGCAGAGTTTTTAGTCGCCAAATCAATAATCAAAGAATTCAATGGTTAAGACAAATGAAAAAAGTTCCTAAAAAGAAAAAAGCAAAGAAGGTGTCAGACCAAGTTCATAGTCTAATTGAGGCAAGCGCCTCATTTGACGAAAAACCCTCTGACTTTGGTGGGCTTCCGGACCGGAATTTGAAGAAGAACCTCGGCTGTTGAGAACCAAAATTCAGTTGCTATAACGATATTGTAAAATCGGAGGAATGAAGGACTCGTCAGACACCCGCCAGCGCCTGCTGCTTGTGCTGCCGGAGATTCTAGGCCTTTACTTTCTGGCCTTCTGAGCGCAATGCATACCGAATTTGCTCCATTGCCTGCTGACGGAATCGCCGGTTATTGTATGCTGCCTGCTCTTGCCGCAATATATCTTTGATGTATTGCAGCACCTTCTCCATCTGGATGTGATCCATACTATCTAAGGACTCCAGAATGGCAAGTTTGCTCATCGTTTTCATACTCGTAGTGGTTACGTCAAATAACGTAAATTAAACCCTTGTGGTTCAAGCGGTAAGGTGATAATTCACGTAAAGACAACAGGTGGGTAATATGGGTGAGAAGATCGTAGATATATCCCTCAAATAAGTAGCCAGGACTTAAACAATTCCTTCAACTAAATCAAGAATAAAACTCCTGAAGAGAACCAAAGTAGGCTTCGTTCCAGCCTGCAACGATGTCATCAAAATCCTTGTCAGGGATATTTGTATGGGAAAGTTCTACAGATGTGCCCTGCTTGTGAGGATGAAGTGTGATGGTGACAATGGAGGGCTGAGGTTGTTCACCAAAATACCATTGTTGCACAATCCTTTTGCCTGGTTCAAATTCCAGATTTCTTCCAACGATGCTTCCATCCCACAGGGAAAACTCAGAGCCCGGCTCTTGAGACATTTCAGCAGGTTCTCCTGTCCATAATTGAATGGTGGGTGGAAAGGTAAGTGCCTGATACACCTCATCAGGAATAGCCAAAAGGATATAGTATTTCTTGAAATCTTTCATGAGGGGAAAGTTAAATGATAGTCAACAACAACAATGAGTTCTTCGTACCAAGGCCATCACAACCAAGCTCAATATCCTATTTCAAAGGGAGTCCGCAAAACCTTTTACTACCTCCCTTCGTAAGCATCAAGTATTTTTTGTAACTTTTCGTTCCAACTCAAAATCGTATTATTATGAATAAGCTGTTACCCCCTGCTTTATCAATAATAGGCGGATTCTCCCTGTTCATTCTCGCTGCATGCGTGGGAAAGCCTAACTCCCATCGGGAGAATTCCGCTGCTTTTGATTCCATAAAGGCCCCTGTCTATTCAGGATACACCGCCGTAGCCGTTACCCATTCAGTAAAAGACTACCACCAATGGCTGAAAGTATACAATGATGATTCAGATCCAAAATCTCGGCTTAGCGTGTATGCCAGTCCTGATGACCCTAATCTGATCACAGTTTTTGAGCTTACAAAGAGTCATACCGACGCTAAGAATTCTTTTTCCTCTGACTTCCTTAAGAATGAGATGATGGAGGCTGGCGTTACCTCCATTCCTGTTTATCAATTCTATGACATCAAATACCGCTCCTCTGATAAGACCTATAAAGTATACCGCCTTGGGGTCACCCACACTGTGGTAAACTATGACAATTGGAAAAAAGTATTTGACGAGGACGAACAGATACGGGCAGATGCGGGCCTGGAACTCAGGGCTATTACTACCAATTCAGATGACCCTCTTACAGTCAATGTGATGTTTGCCACTGATGATATTGCAAAAGCCAAGGACCTCATCAACTCCGATGAACTCAAAAAAAGAATGAGCCAAGCGGGGGTACGGTCAGGGCCAGTTCTTACCGTCTTGAAAGTTCCCGAGCCCTAAAGTTCCATCCCGGGCCAATTAGGAGAACTGGATAATTTGTAAGGTGGCTGATAGTGGCTGCATCTTCATCACGAAGATTTTACCGGCCAGCATGGACGGTTTCTCAGGAGAGAATCAGCGGTAGTTGAGTCAAAGCTGCAGGAAG
>JAYWDR010000268.1:0-5481 GCA_043779735.1 Cyclobacteriaceae bacterium
GCAATCCTTGAGTCAGGAACTCCGATCAACTCAAACAAAGCTTTAAGTCTTGGTTCCCTCAGGAAATCCTGAAAAATTGGACCGAATTGGTTGAGAAAAGCAAAGCGCTGCACAATGGTTTTGCCGTCAACATCTTTGCCATATTTGATAGGCACACCATTTACCAGCTTTCTTCCTTCACTAATCCATTGCTCCTGAATTCGTTCAGACTCCCGAAGCATCTCCGCTACAACCTCCTTACTGACAAAATTTTTGAACTGTATAAATCCATACTTATCAAAAAAGTCTATCTGTTCCTGCGTTAACGATGATTCTAATGTAAACTGAGGGTAGCCTCCATTCAACTTAAAAGTCTTTATATCCTGATCCGTCTCGTACATGGCCCGTATTCTGGTTTTATTGATTACCAACATTCAAATTACTCATTCTAGAATTCCTTTCACATCCAACTCAAAATTGATGCCATCCTGCCAACTCTTTATTTTGATGGGTGTGTTAAGGGGTTGGGTTCTGTCTTTTGAGGTTTGAATTCCAAATTAAGCAGCAATTTACCTTAATTTTATTGAATTGTTACCATTAAATCTTTTAGGATACGGTAGCAAACGGGTTTTAGGCACTTTTGGTTGGCACGCCCTTCATGCCGTTGATCAATAATAAGCGTTGGATGCCTATGAAAACCCCGTATGACACTAAAGGGGCTACTATCAGGTCTATGGTGTAATGAACTTGCTGCCAGGCCAATAAGAAACCAACAAGCGAGGTACCAGCTATTTTAAATACCCTCGCAATCTTGTTCTCTTCTACCAGCACTAGTACCATCATCGTACTAACATGCCCGGAAAAGAATAAGTCTTTAGCGAAACTGCTTTCCGGATACACGAGACTCGCGGTAATCGGGTCTACCAGCAATATCATTCCAATGGGAGGTTCGAGGGTGAACACATACATCGAAAGCATTCTGATAAGACTGATGGCACAGTAGGTGGCTAACCCTGCCATAACAACGTGGGGTTTCCTGAAAGAAGAAATTAATGTCTGGGCTACCGCCAAATAGAGGGTTATGAATATTGGAAGGGACCAATCCATCGGTTTGAACAGGTTCAGAAACGGGTCATTCAAAAAATACCCTTTTTTTGGACCGATTATTTCCTGATAGTACGTTGGCATATAGAATACCATCATTAAAAGCACGGAGATACTAAATACCAGAGACCATCGTATACGCCTAGTCCGTATTGCTTCCCGCCATGTCATAGGCTATTCCACAATAATTAGGTAATAATTCTTCTTCCCTTTCTGCACCAGTTGATAGCGATTTTGCAAGAGCTGCCAGACGGGCTTCTGCTGGGGATCTTCAACTTTTACTTTGTTTACACTGACACCTCCACCCTGAATCATTCTTCTGGCTTCTCCTTTGGAAGGGAAAATGATACTTCCGGTTGCCTCGGATAGCAGGTCCGTGATGGTAGCTGCTGCTTCAAATGTAGATCGTTGTATTGTAGCCTGAGGCACTCCTTCAAAAACTGCCAACAAAGTCTCTTCGTCCAGTTTCATCAGGTCTTCAGTAACGGTGTTTCCAAAAAGTATCTGTGAAGCCTGGCGCGACTTTTCATAATCTCCTTTTGAATGCACCCTTGTCATGATTTGTTTGCCGAGCTCTTGCTGAAGGGACCGCATATGAGGTGCTTTTTGATGGTCAGCAATTAAGGAATCGATTTCTTCCTTGGACAATTCTGTAAAAATTTTGATGAAGGTAGCCGCATCTACATCAGAGGCATTTAACCAATATTGATAAAACCGGTAGGGTGTAGTTTTACGGGGATCTAGCCACACATTACCTTGTTCTGTTTTGCCAAACTTGGTCCCGTCTGCTTTCTTGATGAGAGGCGTGGTGAGGGCAAATGCTTCTCCGTTGTCCTTCCTTCTGATTAGTTCAGTGCCGGTAACAATGTTCCCCCATTGGTCAGAGCCCCCCATCTGAAGTTTGCAGTTCTTATTCTTGTAGAGCCAATAAAAATCATAGCCTTGGACTAACTGGTAGCTGAACTCTGTGAATGACAACCCTGACTCCAACCGGCTCTGGACAGAGTCTTTCGCCATCATATAACTCACGGTAACATGTTTACCGACGTCACGGATAAAATCCAGGAAGCGAAAGTCTTTGAACCAATCGTAGTTATTTACCATTTCAGCCCCATTCTTGGAGGGGGAGAAATCAAGAAACTTTTCCAACTGTTTCTTCACGCATGATTCATTGTGATGCAGAACATCTTCAGATAGCAGATTCCGCTCGGAAGATTTGCCAGAAGGGTCACCCACCATGCCAGTGGCTCCACCCACCAAAGCAATGGGCTTGTGGCCGCATCGTTGAAAGTGAACCAGTGTCATAATTTGCACCAGGTTCCCGATGTGCAGTGAATCGGCGGTAGGATCAAACCCCACGTACCCTGCTGTCATTTCCTTTTGCAGCTGTTCTTCTGTGCCTGGCATGACATCGTGAACCATATTTCTCCACGAGAGCTCCTTGACAAAATTATTCTTCATCGAAACGAGTGTCAATATGGGCGTAAATATATGTACTTGACCCTTAATTGGGGAGATAATCTGATGATCCGGAAAGTTTATCTACTATTTTGATTCGCGTACCGGATTCCTTTTATTGTCTTTTAATATCCAAATAACCTATGAAGCAACCCGAGTCACTTGAATTAGTAGCCGAATTTCATCGCACCTTTAAGCACCCAATTCTTTCCACCCCCGCAATTCCGGATGAGAAGCGTTGCAAGCTGCGAGTTGAATTGATAGCGGAAGAGCTTGATGAATTTGAGGCTGCTATCAAGGAAAAAGACCTGGTGGCCGTGGCGGATGCTTTATGTGATATCCAATATGTACTGTCTGGGGCTATCCTCGAATTTGGACTTGGGGACAGGTTCAAGCAGCTTTTTGAAGAAGTCCAGCGGTCCAATATGAGCAAGGCCTGCAAATCGGAGGAAGAGGCGAAAGGCACGGTGGAACACTATTTGAAGAAGGATGGCACTGAATGCTATTACCGGAGAGAAGGCGAAGGTTGGCTGGTGTACCGAAAGATGGACAACAAAACCATCAAGTCCATCGGATACTCACCTGCCAATCTGGAGTCAATTTTGAGCATTTGAAGCCCGTTTTTCCTCCTTGCAATCAATTTTATCCGTAGTTTTGCAGACGTAAGTCTACTAAACAGCTATTTCCACTAATGACCAATCACAGTACATTTCTTGAGGCGTGGTACAACGCCATGATTATCGGCGGAATTATCTGCTTTGCCATTGGTCTTATTATTTATCTGATCCATAATTTTCGAGTCGCTGTAATTAAGGATTTTAAGGCTAAGTATGATTTTATCAATGCGAATGAAATCAACTGGTACAAGAAAGCATTTATTGCCGTCGCTGTAGGGTTTGGCTTCTTTATTAACCTGTACGGATCGGGGGCCAGCAATTTAAGTTCAATTGGGGTATGGTTTTTTGTACGAATCTTTTTTGGTTTTGCCGGGGGCACCCTGGTGGCGTATGTTTCCGGGCTTATCCTGGAATATTATTATCCTACGAAGCTAAATTCTAAGCTGAAGAAATGGCGGTATATGCCGCGCGTGAATCCGAAGACAGGCCATAGGATGCGGTTGCTGAGTGAAGAAGAAGAAGATGTTCACCTTGACATGGGCAAGCAAGCAGAGGAGAGTATTTTTTCCATAGACTATGATGTATGGATTGATGAAAAAACCAGCGAAATTAAAATTGAAAAATATGATGGTCATTTGACAGCGCTTCGATGTAACAATTGTGGATTCTTTACAATGAAGGTTATAAAGGAAGAAATTACCCAACGCTACGAGGATGATTCTCCAAAGGAATTACTAAAGCACTATAAATGCGCGTATTGCAAGAACTTGCGTGCCACTGCCTTTATCATTTCAAAACGAGAGGCTGATGACTACAAAGAATTGCGCTCCTCGGTGCGCCGAAATACAAAGAACATCGACCTGGTAAAGATTGAAATACACTCCATCCTGTCTGGAAAGCGGTTTTATGAATTCCCGACGATAGAACAAGCCCAAAAATTCCTGGAAGAATTTGATATCGATAAGGTCGGAACTTCTTAGGCATCCAATTTCCCATCTTCTCGTTTATATCAATTCAGATAAACGTTAATTGAAACCAGTCATGAAGAAAAAGGTTAGTTTGCTTGTGTTGCTTTTCCTTAGCGTCTGGAGTTACTCGACTCCTCTCGACACCACAGTATTGAAGACCAAACCGGTATTTGGCAAGGAGGCCCGAGTCATCACTTATTTGCTGGACAATAATCATTACCGTAAAATCCATTTTAGCGATTCACTTTCGTCTGTGGTGTTTGATGGCTTTTTCAGAGAACTGGACAATAGCAAGATCTATTTTCTTGCCTCTGACATTCAGTCGTTGGAGAAATACCGCTTTATGCTGGATGATCTAGCTCGCGCTGAAAATGTCAACCCGGCCTTCGAGGTGTTTAAAATTTTTCAGGTTCGGTACCGTGCAAGGCTGAAGGACGTGATGGCCAAACTGATAGCAGCGAAATTTGATTTTACCGTGGATGAGTACTATGAGACGAATCGTGACAAAGCTGCCTGGGCGACTACCAATGAGGAACTCGATGATATTTGGCGCAAGATTATCAAGAGCCAGGCCCTCAACTTTAAATTGACTAGCAAAAAGCAAGAAGACATCGCAGATGTATTAAAGAAGCGCTATGAACGCTTGATGAAGTCTTTCGACCAGCTCAACAGTGAGGATGTATTTAGCATTTACATGAACTGCATTACAGAGGCCTATGACCCTCACACGAATTATCTTTCGCCAAAAGCCACAGATCTTTTTAAACAGCAAATGAGTCTTTCTCTGGAAGGGATCGGAGCCAAGCTTCAAACAGAAAATGAATACACCAAGGTAGTAGAAATTATTCCAGGAGGCCCCGCAGACAAATCGAACCTGCTGCATCCCAATGACCTGATAACAGGCGTGGCACAAGGTAAGGAAGGTGAGATGGTGGATGTTGTGGGTTGGCGATTAGATGACGTCGTGAAGTTGATAAAGGGCCCCAAAGGATCCCAGGTCAGGCTGCAAGTACTGCCCTCGCAGAGTGGCGTTAACGGTCCTCCTGTCGTCCTATCGTTCATCCGTGAAAAGGTGAAACTTGAAGACCTTGCTGCCAAACGAAAGACTATCAACTATTCGTTAAATGGACGGAACACCAAGCTAGGAGTTATTTCTCTTCCCTCTTTCTACATGGATTTTGAAGCCTATCAGAAGGGTGATCCCAACTATCGAAGCACTACCAGGGATGTTAAGAAGTTGATCCAGGAGTTGCAGGCAGAAGGCGTAGATGGAATTGTGATGGACCTGAGAAATAATGGCGGCGGTTCACTTCCTGAGGCTATTGACTTGACTGGCTTGTTTATCAAAGATGGCC
>JAYWDR010000269.1:0-14522 GCA_043779735.1 Cyclobacteriaceae bacterium
GCGAAAGTTATTATCAACAAAGACAATCAGAATGTGTTTATCCAGGAAGCGGTCCTTACCAGCGGTCAGGCTTATGAGATCAACATGACCCCGAAGGCGAATACGAAAATCACCGCTACCCTGGTATGGACAGACCCTGCGGGCCCTGTACTTGCACCCTCACTGAATCCCACAACCAAAATGTTGGTAAACGATCTCGACCTTCGCCTGGTGGATGATGCTAACGTCACTCAATTCCCTTGGATCTTGAATCCAGCATCCCCTTCCTCGGCAGCCACAACCGGCGATAATGTACGTGACAATGTGGAGAAGATTGAGTTTGCCTTTCCTCAACCTCGTCCGTATAAACTCCGTGTGACAAACAAAGGAACGCTGGCCGGAGGCACACAACCCTTTTCTGTGATCCTTACTTATTCATCGGTGATTGATCCTCTCGTGTCGTATTATTGGATTGGAAACAGTGGCTCCTGGAATGATGGTACCCATTGGTCGCTTACCACGGGAGGGCCAGCCGCCAATGCCGTCCCCGGAGCGAATGACCGCGTAGTATTTGATGAACAGTCTTTTACAGCGGCTTCAACCGTTAGTCTTCCTGCCAATCAAAGTTGTTACTCACTCCGCTGGTTTGGCAATCAGTATGCTGTCGACTTTTCTCTCAATGGCAATTCACTGACCATCGCGGAAAGCATGACGATGCTTACCAACAAAGTGACGACGTCTACCATCGGCACCATCAACTTTGTCAGTTCAGCTACAGTGCCCAATGCCGTAGACTTGAATGCCAATGTCATGGATAAATTATCGCTGATGTTCAATGGCACGGCAACCTGGGCTCCTACCGGCACAGCTTCGATCGACAAGATTATCATTGCGCAAGGTGCTGTTACTTTCAACGGTGCTGCCCTCCATCTCAACCAGTTGGCTCCATCCGGTGGGGGCGCCAAATCAATTTCTTTTACATCTACTTCCGTGCAAGCGCTTCAAAATCTTTCCGTGGACTTTACGGGCATGACCGTTCAGTCAGATATCCTTTCTTCAATTATTGTTTCCCCATCTGTGACGAATACCATTAATTTTTCATCCGGAGGGTTTCAAGGATTGGTCAATATGCAGGCGGGGGACGTCTCCATACTGGGCTCCGGCACGCTGCGAAGCATCCAGGGCAACGGCATAGCGCGATTAAATGGGAGTTTTCTCGTTTCAAACCTGACACTTTCTGGCGGTTCGCAACTTGTTTTGAATTCAGGCGCTACCCAAACGTTTACAGACAAGATCGTGTTCTCCACGTCACCTTCCAGCCGTGTAGCTGTAAAGTCATCGTCGCCGGGAAACATTTCAAACTTTGCTCTCAATGATTATTACAAGCTTTGCTTTGATAATATTGATGTTACAGATGTGAATGTCATCGGCAATTCCATCGTTAACGCGGGCCCTGGAGGCACGGTGACGAACTCAGCACAGTGGTTAAAAGTCAGTTGTTCGACTATTCTATTTCCAGATTTCTCCATCAGCAATACGTGCATAAAATCATCCACCTATTTTATTGACAAGAGCTCTGGACCGATCACTTCGCGGGACTGGAACTTCGGCGACCCGGCCTTCACTTCGCAGAATACATCCTCCTTGACCAGCCCGCTTCACTACTATTCAACCTCCGGGCCATTTACCGCCACTCTTACCTTGAATGGTGCGGGGTCAGCCTCCATTTCAAAGACCATTGCCTTGACACCCAATGATCTGGCAGACAATACAATACGATTTGGTGACGGTGGCATCATAAGCGGCATGATCAGCACAGTTGTAGCCGCTGGTTATCAATGGCTTAAAGATGGGCAGATCATTGCTAATGCAACGGGACGATCGTATAGTTTTGGCACTGGCGCTGCTGAGTATTCTGTATTAATATTTAATACCAATTGCAATAAGCGCTCTGATCCTTTTCTTGTTACTGCTGTGGAGGATAACGTGCAAGTTTCGAAAGCCATCAAACTTTATCCAAATCCTACTTCTGATGTTTTGCAAATCGAAAGCGGAAATGAGGTGATCTCTGTTTCGATTTTGGATGCAGTTGGCAGAGAGTTGAAATTGGATCTGGAGCCCATCCGCGAAGGGTTATACCGGGTAAGCCTTACCGCTGTTCCATCGGGCTTATTTATTTTAAGAACTACCACAAGGGAGAAGGTGGATCTTCAAAAGATCATTATTCGAAAGTAGGGTGAAGTTTATCCTCGCGGTACTTACGCCTCAGCGGTAAATTTTCGCAAAGAACGCAAAGAAATACAACCTAAGAATCGCTGAGTTTCGAATAGAATAGTTGATCTACTGCTTCGTCAGATAATTTTGAACGTAGTCGGTTGCACCTTCTTCCAGGGTATGAAAAGGTGTTGAGTAACCGATATTCCTAAGCTTCTCCATTTTTGCTTCTGTAAAATATTGATACTTGTCGCATATATCGACCGGGGTGTCTATATATTCAATGTTATCAGGTTTGTTCATGGCTTTGAAGACAGCACGAGTGAGATCAAGGAACGTCCGTGCTTTGCCAGAACCAAGGTTGTAGATGCCGGAGTTCTTGCGATGGTGCATGAGAAAGTAGCAGACGTCGGCCACATCTTTCACATACACAAAGTCCCGCATTTGTTCACCGTCTTTGTACTGTGGATTGTGGGAGCGGAACAGCTTCATCCTTCCGGTTTTGCGAACCTGGTTGAAAGTATGCCAGATTACCGAGGCCCCGCGACCTTTATGATTTTCATTCGGCCCGTACACATTAAAGAATTTAAGGCCGGTCCAAAATAAGGGCTTTTCTTTTTGTTGCAGCGCCCAGACATCAAAGTCCGCCTTGGATTGACCGTAGGGATTAAGTGGTTTTAGTTTCGGGATAATTGTTTCGTCATCGTCATAACCGATCTCACCTAATCCATAGGTGGCCGCAGAAGAGGCATAGACGAGGGGTATTTGATACGCCACGCAGCGCAACCAGATGTCTTTGGAATATTGTGTGTTCAGTGTATTGAGTAAGGCTGTATCAAAGACAGTTGTGTCGCTGATGGCGCCCATGTGGAAAATAAATTCAACCAGTTCATAGTGCTGGTCAAGCCAGGGAAAGAACTGTTCCAGGTCCACACGTTCCTGGATGCGGAGCCCTTCGAGATTCTTGAATTTTGTTGGGTCATCAAACTTGTCAACGGCTATGATCGCGTTGAAATTTTCCTGATTTAGTTTTCCTATCAAATAGCTGCCGATAAAACCGGCTGCTCCCGTAACGACGATCATCTTCATTCATTTTGCTGCAAGTTAATGTATATTTGAGGCCTGCCCGCCGAAGCCGGTGAGAATTGTGCGGCATGCGTAGGTAGGCTTGCCAATCAGACCAACGAGGTATATTCCATGGTTATCCTGGCGGACTTGTAATACCTGAAAAGGTAGAGACTTTATGATTCACGTTAGCAGAAAAGAGCATTTCAATGCGGCGCATAAGTTGTCGAACCCAGCCTGGAGCAAGGAGAAAAATGCGGACGTATTCGGGCCTTGCGCCAATGAAAACTGGCATGGGCATAATTATGACTTGATCGTGACCGTGAAGGGAAATCCGGACCCGGAGACAGGATTCGTCGTGGATTTAAAAAAGCTCAGCAACCTGATACGCCATGAGGTAATTGAAAAACTGGACCACAAGAACCTAAATATGGATGTGGATTTCATGAAGGACAAAATGGCAAGCACAGAAAACCTGGCTATCGAGATTTGGAAGATAGTGGCACCGAAAATAGCGCAAATCTCTTCAGGTGCCTCCCTTCATTCCATCCGGCTTTTTGAAACACCCCGCAACTTCGTTGAATACTTTGGTGAATGATCTTGAACGCAACTCGTAATTCTTATTTCGTAATTCGCAATTCGTAATTCTTTATTTCGTAATTCGTAATTCGTAATTCGTAATTCTTTATTTCGTAATTCGTAATTCTTTATTTCGTAATTTCTACAATGCGCTACTACGTCATAGCTGGTGAGCGGTCGGGTGACTTGCATGGAAGCAACCTCCTAAAAGAGCTCAAGAAGCTTGATCCGAAGGCGGTATTTCGGGGATTTGGTGGTGATTACATGAAAGAGGCTGGCGTGGATCTGGTCGTACATTATAAGCAGATGGCGTTTATGGGTTTTGTCACTTTGATCGCCAACTACGGTACGATCAGAAGGATGTTGAAGTTCTGCAAAGAAGATATTCTTACTTTCAACCCTGATGTGGTGATCCTCATTGACTATGGAGGCTTCAACCGCAGGATCGCCAAGTATGTCAAACCGCGCAGCATCCGCACCTTTTATTATATACCTCCAAAAATCTGGGCATGGTATCAAAGCAGGGCCAAGGAACTGAAGGCCAACATAGACCGGATGTTTGTGATCCTTCCTTTTGAAAAACAATTCTATAAGAAGTATGATATCGATGTGGATTATGTAGGCAACCCGGTGTTAGACGCTGTAAAGTCATTCCAGCCAGTCGCAACCTTTATGCATACCCACGGCCTCCGGCAGGATACGCCAATTGTTGCCTTATTGCCCGGGAGCAGAAGAATGGAATTGAAGAGAATGGTGCCCGCGATGGCTGACCTGGTAAGGAGACATCCCTCATTTCAGTTTGCTGTAGCCGGGGTGGATGGGATGGATCCTTCCTTGTACGAGCCGTTGCGCACCTTGCCGTCCGTCCACTTTATTCAGGATGACACTTATAATTTGTTGATGGTAGCTCGGGCGGCAGTGGTAACTTCCGGCACCGCGACGCTTGAAACAGGCCTCTTCCGGGTACCACAAGTCTGCGTGTATAAAGCTGGCTGGCTTGAGATGAGGATCGCTAAGGCGGTGGTGAGAGTGAAACACATTTCACTAATCAACCTAATCGCAGGCAAGGAAGTAATCCGCGAACTGATTCAGGAACAAGCTTCAGCGGAAGCGGTGTCGCGGGAATTGTTGGAACTGGTGAAGGATGGCTCTTACCGTGAAAGGATGCTGGAGGAATATGGGAAAATTTATCTCCTTCTTGACACCGGCTCTGCCTCAGAAAGTGCAGCCCGTCTGATGATCAAGTATCTGACTTCCCCCAATATTACTTAGGAAGTGTACTTAAGTCAACAACACGGAGTTTGTTGTTGGCCATTTCCGGGAAATCAATATCGAGCCCACCAAAATAGAATAGTTTATTATCATACACGCAGGCGGCTCCCTTCGTCAATTTCAAGTTAGTGGGATATTCGCTGTATTGATTGGTAAGGGTATTGTATATGCCCAGAAATCCTGACAGTTCGTGTAACCCAATTAAGTATATGAATTCATTGGCCGCTGCGATCGCATAATTCTTAATGCCATGGGGCAATAGACCGAGTGTTTCCCACGTGTTCACTTCCGGATCATACCGAAGGATGTCACGGAAGGTCATGTTGTCCCGATATCCTCCAAATGTGTAGAGTTTCCCGTTAACAAAAATACCGTCCGTAAATCGTTGGTTGGGGAAAGGAGCCAACTCTTGAAAGGACAAATTTGCGGGGTCAAAGACCAATAGTTTATTTGAATATTCCATTGCTTTTTCCTTTGCCTTGCCTGGAAAAACAATGGAACCGCCAAATAAGTAAATCTTGTCTTGCCAGACATCACGGCTGGAACCTTTTGGAAACCCGCCTTCGATTTGTAGGAAAGTTAGCTGGAGTGAACCCGCATCCAAGACCTCGATTTGATCCTTACCAGTAAAAGTCAGGACCTTATCAAAAGAGGGTACATACGACATGATGCTGCCGTTTGGAATTTCCTTCAGCCTTTCAGTCAAATTTAACTTGTCCCAGGTATTCGCTTTGAAAGAATAGAGGTAGTAGTTAAGCTTATCCCGGATGAAAATGGATTTGTCATCCTTGGCATAACCAAATTGAATACCGGAAATGACAGGAAATCTGGAAATGGGCCTGAACACCACTTTCCCCTGTCCGAAGGCAATACTTGAGAAAAAAATGAGCGAGCAGCAAAAGAAATTAGCCACCAACGTATAGTACTCAGGCGACTTTGAGTTTGCTGTATCGGGACTTGCTGAATTTATCTTCCGCATAGGCACGGGTAATGACCAGTCGTTCGGTAGACTTTTCCGACGGGAGTTCAAACATGGCATCATTGACCACAGCCTCGCAAATAGAGCGGAGACCGCGGGCGCCCAGCTTAAATTCGATCGCCTTTTCAACGATAAAATCAAGAGCCCCGTCTTTTATTTCCAATTCGATGCCCTCCATCTCAAATAGCTTTTTATATTGTTTCACAAGGGCATTTTTTGGCTCGACAAGAATTTGTTTCATGGCAACAGTATCCAATGGATTCAGATAGGATACCACTGGCAGGCGACCGATTAACTCCGGTATCAACCCAAAGCTCTTTAGATCCTGGGCCGATATGAATTGCAAAAGATTTTCGTTGTCGATGTCGCTTGGATGAAGTCCTTCGGTGCTGGCAAATCCTAAGGGACGTGTATTCAGTCGCCTTGAAATCAATCGTGATATTCCTTCGAAGGCCCCACCGCAGATGAAGAGAATATTTTCTGTGTTCACAGTAATCATCTTCTGATCTGGATGCTTGCGCCCGCCTTGTGGCGGCACATTCACGGCCGTGCCCTCCAATAGTTTTAATAAAGCCTGCTGCACACCTTCTCCACTTACATCACGGGTGATGGAAGGGTTGTCGGATTTCCGAGCTATCTTATCAATCTCATCGATGTATACTATTCCACGCTCAGCGGCCTCTGTATTGTAATCTGCAGATTGAAGAAGCCTGGTTAAAATGCTTTCCACATCTTCTCCGACATAGCCTGCTTCTGTAAGAACGGTAGCATCGGCTATACAAAAGGGTACTTGCAATATCTTGGCCAATGTCCGGGCGAGGTAGGTCTTGCCTGTGCCTGTTTCACCGGCCATAATGATATTCGACTTTTCAATCTGCACGTCGCTGACCTCTGACTTTCGCTGCGTCAGTCGTTTGTAATGGTTATACACAGCCACTGAAAGCACTTTTTTGGCCTGGTCCTGCCCGATGACATACTCATCCAGAAATTTCTTGATTTCCTTCGGTTTGATCAATTTGAAGTTGGGCAGGTTGCCTAATTCCACCTTGTTCTTCTTCTCCTCTTGAAGGATTTGAGTGGCTTGTGTCACGCACTTGTCGCAAATGTGCGCGTGGATTCCTGAGATCATCAGGTCGACGTCTTTCTTATTTCTTCCGCAAAATGAGCAGGTAACTTCTGCCATAATCTTGTTGTCCTATCTGGCAAACTGCCAGAGAATTAGCAAAAGTACCAAATAAATTACGCAATTGATCAATTTGAAGATTTGAAAATGGCCACCTGCAGACGTGAATGCGCCAAATCAACACAGATTGTACACGGTACCCTCCGGGCTGTACCCAATAAATACAGCCGGAACATTTTCAAATCTTCAAATTAATTCATTGATCAATTACTTCTTCTTCTCCAGCACCTCGTCAATCAACCCGTACTCTTTAGCCTCGGCCGCACGCATCCAGAAGTCCCGGTCAGAGTCTTTCTCGATTTTGTCGTATTTCTGATTGCAGTGTTTTGACAAAATATTGTAGAGATCCTTCTTTACCTCTAGCGTTTGTCGCAGGGCAATTTCCATATCAGAACTCTGGCCTTGCATTCCGGAAGACGGTTGGTGAATCATGATCCGGGCATGCGGCAGGCCAGAACGTTTTTTACCAGCACCCGCAGCCAGTAACACGGCTCCCATTGATGCTGCTAGTCCTGTACAAATAGTGGCTACATCCGGGTTGACGTATTGCATGGTATCATAGATTCCCAGGCCGGCATATACGGAACCGCCCGGACTGTTGATGTACATAATAATGTCCTTCTTCGGGTCCGACGACTCTAGAAAAAGAAGTTGGGCCGTGATGAGGTTGGCTACCTGGTCGTCAATGCCCATACCAAGGAAAATTATACGATCGGAAATAAGCCGGGTGAAGACATCGATGGCTCGAAAGTTACCGGGACGCTCTTCGATGACATATTGTGTCATGTTTTCAATTTTACCGGCGTAGCCGTCAATCGTGTTGCTGCTGATGCCCATGTGCTGTACGGCATACTTTCTAAATTCGTTGTTCTTATTCATATTTCAGTCAATTGAAGGGTTAAAGAAACATAGACGTTGATACTTACTTTATATTTTGCTTTCAGGCGCAAAATGAATGATCAGTTTTCAATCATTGATCAATGTTACTAAGAATTCTTAATAAACGTTCCTGGGACCATGAAGGTTCATGGAACAATCTTTTGCCGTCGAATTATTTGTGATTGTGCTCCGAAGCTATTTTCTTGAAATCTTCCAGGCTGACAGACTTTTCCTGTACGGTTATCTTTTCTCTGATAACCTTCATTATCTTTTCATGCCTGATTTGATTGTACAATCGCATGAAGTTTTCACCCTTTCCATCCTGACCGGACAAATAGTTATCAGCGATCGTATCAAACTTGTCGCCTAATTGTTGTGCAATGGCAGGACCTCCGAATTGCTGTGCGATTAGTAGTTTGGCGCGAGTCTTCACTTCCGTACTTTCTACACTGATCTTGTTTTCTTCTGCGATCTTGTTCTTGATCAGGTCCCACTGTAAACCGCTCTTGTAATCATTGAATTCTTTACCGATAATCTCGTCCGTAATTTTTCCTTCCCCAGACGCTTTCAGCCAGGTTTTTAGAAAGGACTCGGGCATGTTGATTTTTGTATGGTCCACCAGGTGATGTTGAATCTCATGCTCCAGCAGGTGCTCTGTCTCCCTCTGATAATTTTCCGAAATGGTTTGTTTTATTTTGGCAAGAAACTCCTCTTCCGTCTTTACAACCTCTTTGCCAAAGGTTTTGTCAAATAACTCCTGGTTGACCTCCGCATCTTCAACGTGACTGATGTTGGTAATTTTTACGGTAAATGAGCCCTTGGCTTCTTTCGCTTGTTCTTCAGGCAGATTAATGGCTTGGGAAATAGTCTGAGCATCGCTCGAAATGCTCTGAATGTCAAAGGTCACCTCATCGTCTTTTTTCAGACCAATGAATTTCTTTTGTTCACCTTTGTTAATCTTCCCAACAGGAAGGTAGGATGATTTCTTATTTCCTTCAAGATCGATCACCTCACCGAATAGGTTATCCGTTTCACCACTTACTTCAGGATACGTGATGTTTCCAAAACGCCTCTTTACATCTTCCATAGCCTCGTCAATCGCGGCCTTGTCTACCTCGATCGGGTGGGACTTAATTTTTACATGGGAGGAGATATCAACGGTGAACTCTTCTACCAGACCTACCTGAAATTCAAATTCAAAGTCTTTTTGGGTTTCCCAATCGATGAGGCGGGCTTTTTCCTGGTTAGGAATCGGATCACCTAAAATGTTAAGTTTTTTCTCTTTAATATAGTCAGAGACTGAGTGCGACAGAAGGTGATTAACCTCTTCTACGAGAATGGATTTCCCATACATCTTTCGCACTACACCGGTCGGTACTTTACCCTGCCGGAAGCCTTTGATGTTCATTTTCCGGGAGTATTCCCTGACTTTTTCTTCAACTTTTGGTTGATAGTCGCTTTGACTTACCGTAATCCTAATAAGTCCGTCGGTTGCGCTGGGTTGGTCAAGTGTAATGTTCAAGGTATAAAATTTAAGATTTTTTCAGTTTCCTGTTTTCTTCTGCCAGTTTCTTGTCGCCTACCCCTGACACCGGAAACCAGGAATCGTTGTCATAGTGCGGATGAAGGGACTCGAACCCCCACGCCTTTCGGCACCAGATCCTAAGTCTGGCGCGGCTGCCAATTACGCCACATCCGCAGAATGTGCTATTCCTTCGCTGAAAAACAATTTTTTTCCACGAAGGGAGTGCAAATTTAGAGATTATTCGTTAGCATAGAAGTCTATAAACAATTCTGCTTGGTAACCACAGCCGTCATCGATTCCGTGGAGGAAAAAAGGGAGCTAATCAGTCGTTATCGCAGGCTACTGCGTAAAGCGAAGCCTATCCTGAAGGCAGATGATGCCAAGCGCATAAAGCGAGCATTTACTTTGGCACTGGAGGCCCACAAAGACATGCGCAGGAAGTCAGGGGAGCTGTTTATTTTTCACCCTCTGACCGTTGCGGAAATCTGCGTCGAAGAGATTGGGCTTGGCACCACCTCTATCATTGCGGCCCTTATCCATGATGTGGTGGAGGATACGGACATAGAGCTGTCCGACATCGAGAGAATATTCGGTAAGAAAATCGCAAAAATCGTTGATGGCCTGACGAAAATACGCGGCGTTTTCGAGTACGGTACCTCCGCCCAGGCCGAGAACTTCCGAAAGATGCTCTTCACATTGTCTGAAGATGTGCGGGTGATCCTTATAAAGTTAGCCGACCGGTTGCACAATATGCGCACCCTGGAAAGCATGCCTCGCAACAAGCAGCTGAAGGTGGCTTCGGAGACGATTTATCTCTATGCACCCCTTGCTCACAGGCTTGGCTTGAATACAATCAAGACAGAATTGGAGGATCTCTACCTGCGTTTTACCGACCGGCCTGTGTATAATGATATCTCCAATAAAATTGATGAGACACGTGCCTCCCGAAATAAATTTATCAAACAATTTGTAACTCCGGTCAAAGAGGAATTGGACAAGCTTAAGACTGACTATGAGATAAGAAGCCGCCCAAAATCCATCTTTTCGATCTATAACAAAATGAAGAAACAGAACATACCTTTTGAAGAGGTGTATGATTTGTTTGCCGTTCGTATCATCATTGACACCCCCATTGATCAGGAAAAATCTTATTGTTGGCAGGTTTATTCAATCGTTACAGATTACTACACACCCAACCCTGATCGCCTCCGCGATTGGATTAGCACCCCCAAGGCGAATGGATACGAATCACTTCACACCACAGTGATGGCCAAAAATGGCCAATGGGTGGAAGTGCAGATTCGCACCAAGCGCATGGATGAAATTGCTGAAAAGGGTTACGCAGCTCATTGGAAATACAAAGACAATTCCTCCAGCCATGAGTCGAATCTGGAAAAATGGTTGGTGCGTGTGGGCGAATTGCTAAAGCAACAAGATCTCACAGCACTGGAATTTGTGGATGATTTCCGTGGCAATCTTTTTAATGAAGAAGTATTTGTCTTCACACCGAAGGGTGAACTAAAGACGTTGCCTGCCGGTGCCACTGCCCTCGACTTTGCGTTTGAGATTCACACTGATATAGGAGGGAAGTGCATCGGCGCCAAAGTGAACCAGAAGCTGGTGCCCATCAATCATGTGCTGAAAAATGGTGACCAGATCGAGATCCTCACATCTTCCAAGCAAAAAGCAAATGAAGACTGGCTTCGGTTTGCGGTGACATCAAAGGCCAAATCGAAAATTAAGGACCTGCTGCGGGAAGGTAAGCGTCATGTGGCCGAGGAGGGAAAAGAAATATTAGGCCGAAAACTAAAACAACTCAAATTGGATCCCTCTACTCAGCTCTTTGAAAGCATGAGAACGTTTTTCAATGTGGCTTCGCAATTCGAACTTCATTATGAAGTGGGTATAGCCAAAATCGGACTCATTGAATTGAAGCGATTCAAAGAGTATAAACCCGAACCAGCGCCGCGTCATAAACCGGGAGACGGGGAAGATGCCAAAGCAGCAAACCTTGAGACTCAATTAGCAAAAAGGCCGTATGATGACATTCTGTTGATCGGGGAAGATATGGATGTGGTGGAATACAAACTCGCCAAGTGCTGCACTCCTATACCTGGCGATGAAGTATTTGGATTCGTAACAGTAAGTGAGGGCATCAAGATACATCGTACAAATTGTTCTAATGCTCCCGAACTTCTCTCCAACCATAACAACCGTGTCATCAAGGCAAAGTGGACTTCTCAGCATGAGGTCGCATTTCTTACCGGCCTGAAAGTTATTGGCACCGATCGTGTTGGGTTGATCAATGATGTGTCAAAAATTATTTCTGAGGAGTTGAAAGTGAATATGAGTTCTATAGCTTTTCGTACCGAACAGGGAATATTTGAAGGCGAGATTATGCTCTATGTGAATGATACCCGCCACCTGGATCTGCTGTTGAGCAAATTGGAAAAAGTGGAAGGTGTTGTCAAAGTTTCAAGGTTTGATTCTTCTACCATTCATAGATAATTGCCCTGGCCGAGAACGGGCTCAGGTAATCTTGGATTAGTAAAGCATAAACTATATTTACATCCGCTTATGCCTTTGAATTTAAAACATTACGAAGAAGTCAGAAAAATCTTCATAGCCTACCTGGAGAATAAGGATCTGCGTAAGACATCAGAGCGTTATGCCATCCTGGAGGAAATTTACTCACTGGATGGCCACTTTGACGTGGAGTCCCTCTATATCAGCATGAAGAACAAGGATTATGCCGTAAGCAGAGCCACAGTCTATAACACCCTTGGCCTGTTGGTGCACTGTGATCTGGTCACACGCCATCAATTTGGCCAAAATCAGGCCCAGTATGAAAAATCGTACGGTTCGCGACAACATGATCACTTGATTTGTACCGACTGTCATAAGGTGGTTGAGTTTTGTGATCCCAGGATCCAGACCATCCAGAACACGATAGAGGACTTATTACAGTTTGATGTTGTTCACCACTCATTAATTTTGTACGCCAGTTGTAGAAAACTAAATTGCGAAAGCCGTAAATCATGAATTTTGTACAGGAAATTAAGTCGAACACCCTCATTCTCCACATAGCAGGAGATCTGATTGGTGAGGATTATGGTACCCGTTTGGTGGAGGCCGTAAATGAAGCTGTGAGTCACAAGGTGATGACATGCATTATTGATATATCAGGGATACGGTATATAAACAGTAGTGGCATCGGCGTCCTGATCACGATACTCACAAAGTTCAGAAACAAAGGAGGGGAGGTCTACCTGATGAAGCCATCAGAGACTGTGAAGAAGCTATTGGTGATTACCAAGCTGAATGCCATTTTTCATGTAATTCAGACAGAGGAAGAAGTGCTGGATCACACCAAAAAATAGCTTTACCTGAAAGTGACTTCTCAATATCAACTAGCTAAGTGAGCAAGATGAAAGTAGATGTTCTGCTGGGCCTTCAATGGGGTGACGAAGGAAAAGGAAAAATTGTAGACGTGCTGGCGCCAAAGTATGATGTTGTTGCACGCTTTCAAGGTGGGCCTAATGCCGGCCATACGTTAGAGTTTGATGGCATTAGACATGTTTTGCATCAAATTCCTTCTGGAATTTTTCGCGACAAGACTAAAAATGTAATCGGGAACGGTGTGGTTCTGGACCCCATCGTATTCATGGCCGAAATAGAAAAGCTTCAGAAGTATAATCTGAATGTCAAGTCCAACCTGTTCATTTCCAAGAAAGCAACACTGATCATTCCTACACACCGGTTGCTGGACCAGGCACAAGAAAAGGCGAAGGGTGACGATAAGATCGGCTCCACCTTAAAAGGGATTGGACCATCGTACCAGGATAAGATAGGGCGTCAGGGCCTTCGCGTGGGCGATATACTTTCAGAAAGTTTTAGAGAGAAGTTCAAGAAGCTTGTGGACCATCATTTAGAAATCCTCAAAAACCATGACATCATTTTCAATTGGAATGAGCTGGAGTCACAGTTTTTGGAGGCTGTTCAATTTCTAAAGCAATTCAAATTGATTGACAGTGAATATTTCCTTAACCAAGAATTAAAATCTGGCTCCACTATTTTGGCGGAGGGCGCCCAGGGGTCCCTCCTGGATATTGATTTTGGAAGCTATCCTTTTGTGACAAGTTCCAGTACCGTGACGGCTGGAGCGTGTACTGGTTTAGGGGTGGCACCGAGGCACATTGGGGAGGTGTTTGGGATTTTTAAGGCCTACAGCACTCGCGTTGGAAGCGGACCTTTTCCGACCGAGCTTCTGAATGAGGAAGGTGCGGCGATGCGAAAGCAGGGCAACGAATTTGGTTCTACCACCGGCCGCCCTCGACGGTGTGGCTGGATCGATTTGCCGTCGCTGAAATATTCAATCATGATTAATGGTGTTACTCAACTTCTCATGATGAAGGCCGATGTGTTAAGTATTTTTCCTCAGATCAAAATATGTACGCAGTATAAGTTAGGTGATGGTACCGTTACGGAACAGGTACCCTACGAACTGATTAATGAGAATATCACACCGATATATGTGGAAATGAAAGGCTGGAATTGCAACCTGAAGGGCCTCCTCGAGAGAGAATTGCCGCGTGAATTGCAGAGCTATGTTGAGTTTCTTGAAAGAAAACTGGAGGTGCCTATCTCCTTGATTTCCACGGGTCCCGATCGGACCGAAACAATCCATCGCTTCAAGCAGCCCATCTAAGCAGATGGAAATCTTGTAAAACAGGCTTTGCGTATCAATTGCCCTGTATTATCTTTGCAATCCGTTTTGAGAGAAAGGGGCTAATTCTGATGGAATTAGGGGTTGTAAGGGTAGTAAGTCGACAGGGTTGGACTTCAGT
>JAYWDR010000270.1:0-14443 GCA_043779735.1 Cyclobacteriaceae bacterium
GTAAAAAGAATACAATGGCGTAAAGGTCTGAGGGTGATACCTGTCAATTTTTTCGCTGAACGTATCGTTTATCAAGTGCCTGACCGGATACAAGCCATATTAAAAACGTCCTGCTACAACTGTCATAGCAACAACACGACGTAATCCGTTGTATGTCAATATTCAGCCTGTGGGATGGTGGATGCAAAACCATGTTAATGATGCGAAGAGACACCTGAATTTTGCTGAATTTGGAACTTACCCCTAGAAAAAAGTCAAACACAAATTTGAAGAGGCCGATACCAAACTAACACCTGAGCAATCAAAGGCAATTACCGATTGGGCCAGCGCCTTGAAATAAAAACGGGCAATTTCAGACAAACTTCTCGATGGTTCGAATAACCATCTTTAAATAGTGCTGATCGGTAATGTCAAAATCACTGAGCACGTTGCTATCTACATCTAAAACGAGTGTAACTTCTCCACTTTTGAATGCCGGCAACACAATTTCTGACTTAGAGTCAGAACTACAGGCTATGTGACCAGGGTATTCCTCCACATTGGGTACGATGATAATCTGCTTTTCTTTCCAACTCATACCGCATACACCTTTACCAATATCAATACGGGTACACGCGATTGGTCCTTGGAACGGTCCCAATACCAACTGATTTCCCTTTACCAAATAGAACCCAACCCAAAAGAAATTCATTGTTTGTTTCAGAGCGGCAGCAATATTAGAGAGATTGGCCACTATATCCGGTTCACCTTCCACCAGCGCTTCAATTTGAGGCACAAGAGTCTCATACCGTTGCTTCTTGTCTTCTGAAGACGAAATGATAAGTTGTTCCGTCACGGGTTAAGTGTTAGAGGCCGGAGGCTTTAGACTGGAAGGGTCGGCCTGATCAAATGCTGGTTCTGTTCTTGTGATGGCATGCTCGTTAAGCGAAGGTGATCCTGGCCCATCCTCTTCTTGTGAAGACAAGGCTGAAGAAGGAAGTGCCGATTCCTTCTCTTTGAAAAATTTCTTTTGAAACCCTAGTATGGACGCCACGCCTGTAAAAATAGATGAGTCAGCAATGTTGAACACAGGACTGAAGAATAAGAAATAATCTCCACCTATCCACGGCATCCATTCAGGCCAGTTGAAATCAAAAATGGGGAAGAATAACATGTCAATTACTTGCCCGTGGAACCAGGGTGTAGGTGAATTATACGGAGCATTGTTGAGAAATACGCCGTAGAAAATGCTATCTATGACATTCCCAATGGCACCTCCCAGAATTAGCGCCAGGCAAACCAGAAACCCAGCGTGCGCCATCCTGCTGGCTGACCGATACAAATAGGACGCAATGCCAATCATTGCAACGATGCGAAATAGTGTGAGGGCCAGCTTACCAAATTCATTCTCCCACCGAATGCCAAACGCCATGCCTGGATTCAATAAATAATGCAATTTGAACCACTCCCCGATCACATTGACTTCCTGATGGATATACATGAAGTGATGCACCAGAAGCTTGCTGCTGTGGTCCAGCAAGATGATGGCCAGGGCGATCAAGAAGTATTTGTAAATTTTCATTGCTATTCATTCAATAGTTAAACCATCGATCTTCATCCATGGACTCAATCCCTTCATTTTCTTAAACTAACTTTGACCTTCAACACAAACTCATCCATATCAATTTCTGATCCTTGGGTCACTTTTTCTTTTAACTCCAAACTAACTGCTTGAGTTTCCATTCGGATATAAACACCGAATTCGCTTAGGGCTGTCGCAGCCAATTTCCCAGCCTGGCCATTGTTTTCAACCTCAATTCCAATCTTATCAAGAACTTCGAGGCCCATTTCCTTCCGCAAGTTCTGCACACGATTGACAAAGTCACGGGCAATTCCTTCCTTCTTGAGATTTTCGGTGATGGTAATGTCCAATGCCACGGTGATGCTACCATCACTTGCTACCGCCCAACCAGGAATATCTTCGGAACTGATGATCACATCTTCAACAACAAGGTCAAAGCTCCCTTTGTGAAGCGAGCCTTTCTTATCAAGAGTATTGATCTCTTCTTTCGACATGGAAGTAATCACGGCGGATACTTCTTTCATCCTGGAGCCGTATTGTTTTCCCAGCTTGGCAAAATTAGGTTTAGCTTTCTTTTCAAGAAGCCCGGAAGCATCATCAATATATTCTATCTCTTTCACATTAACTTCTGACTTGATGATATCTTCTACTCCTTTGACCAGGTTCGCGAAATCCGAGTCAAGTACCGGGAGTAATATTTTCTGCAACGGTGTTCGCACCTTGACCTTGCTGTTCTTACGAATGGAGTGCGCCAATGAACATATCTTTTGAGCATACTCCATCGAAAGGACTAATTCAGTGTCGATCCGGCTCTTTTCAGCCACTGTCAGATCAGTGTGATGTAAGGACTCATGTCGCAGCGGCGTTTTATTCTTGATTGCCTTCTTACGGATACCTTCGGTCAGATTCCGGTACAGAAACTCTGAATAGAATGGTGCGATCGGAGACATCAACTGCCCCACCACCATGATGCACTCATACAATGTTTCATAAGCCGCCTTCTTGTCATCCGACAAGAGTGATGACCCTTCATCCGAAGTTGAAAAGGCGGGCTTGCCTACCGAAGTCCCAATAGCTTTCGGGATGTAGGTGGGCTGCCAGAAGCGCTTCCTGTTCAGGCGCACATACCAATTAGAAAGATGGTCGTTCACAAAATCCTGTATGGCGCGGGCAGCCTTGGTTGGTTCATAGTCGTTGTAGGCGGCCGTCACTTCTTCAATGAGTGTTTGAAGTTTTGAAATAATCCAACGATCTAGTGTGGAGAGATTCTTGTAGGCCACATTATTCATCTCATCTTTCACGAAGCCATCGATATTGGCATACAAAGCAAAAAAGGAATAGGTATTCATCAGTGTGCCAAAAAATCTGCGCTGTGTTTCTGCCAGTCCATTCATGTCAAACTTCAGGTTGTCCCACGGCGGCGCATTTTCCATCATATACCAACGTACCACATCCGGACCAAATTTCTCAAGTGTCTCAAACGGATTCACGACATTGCCTTTACGCTTCGACATCTTATTGCCGTCTTTGTCGAGGACAAGACCATTGGAGATCACGTTCTTGAAGGCTACACGATCAAACAGCATCGCAGCGATTGCATGAAGCGTAAAGAACCAGCCACGGGTCTGATCTACGCCTTCCGCAATATAATCCGCCGGGAAAGCACCCTTCCATCCATCATTGAACGGCTGTGGGTCTCCCGCTTTCATTTTCTCAGGATTCAATCCCCATTGCGCATAAGGCATGGCTCCCGAGTCAAACCAGACATCAATCAGGTCGGGTTCACGATACATAGGCTGACCAGAAGGGCTTGCCAAAACAATCTCATCTACGTAGGGACGGTGAAGATCGAATGAGGAATGGTGAATCCCGATATCCATCGGTACGGATATCGAATTTTGAATGTTGAATTTAGCAGCTCTTTCTATTTCAGTTTTTAATTCAGCAATTGAGCCAATGCAAATTTCTTCCTTCCCATCTTTCGTTCTCCAGATCGGAAGTGGAGTTCCCCAATATCTAGAACGCGACAAGTTCCAGTCTACCAGATTTTCCAACCAATTACCAAAGCGGCCGGTGCCAGTAGATTCAGGTTTCCAGTTGATTGTTTTGTTCAATTCTACCATTCGGTCCTTGAGCGCGGTGGTCTTTATGAACCAGGCATCGAGAGGGTAATAAAGTATTGGCTTATCCGTTCGCCAGGAATGGGGGTAAGTGTGCTCGTATTTTTCAACTTTAAATGCTTTGTTCTCCTCTTTCAATATAATCGAGATGATTACATCAGTCGTTTTGTAGTCAGGAAGGCTTTCATCTTCGTCGGTATAGTTTTTTACGTAGAAATCGTTTTCTCCCAGAGGCTTATGGGTCTTGATCTTGTAGGTTGCGACACCCTCCTGAAGCCTCTTACCAATTTCTTTTACAAATTTTCCTTTCTTATCAACCGTGGGCACTTCATTGTCGGTGTCGTCTTTGAGTGTAAGCGGAGGAATGCCGTTCTGCTTGGCCACGCGAAAGTCATCTGCACCAAATGTGGGAGAGGTGTGGACTACGCCCGTACCATCTTCTGTTGTCACGAAATCTCCTGCCACCACCTGAAATGCTTTGTCAACATCGTAAAGTGGTTGCAAGTAGGGCATCAGTTGCTCGTAACTAATGCCCACTAAATCCCTGCCCGAAAACTCATTTACAATTTCCCAATGTCCAAGTTTTCCTTTCACCAATAATTCATCTTTCAGAAAACTATTGAAGTTTTCATGTTCATTCTTGTTAAACTTGACGCTTGAGCCAATTTTTAAATCGGCTATTTTCGGTTCACCAACACTATTGAAATATTTTAGAAAGAGATCTTTGGCCAGAATAACATTAATCGGCTTAATGGTGTATTGATTAAATGTGTTCACAAGTATATATTTAATTTTCTCACCCACTGCCAATGCTGTGTTTGAAGGAAGTGTCCAGGGCGTAGTTGTCCAGGCTAAAATGTAAACATCGCCCTCTACAATATTCTTAAACAAAAACTCTGACTTAGCATCTCTTTTCACTTTAAACTGCGCCACCACCGAAGTGTCCTTCACATCCTTGTAACACCCCGGCTGATTTAGCTCGTGAGAGCTCAGCCCGGTACCATCCGAAGGAGAATAAGGCTGTATCGTAAAGCCTTTATACAGTAACCCCTTGTTATAAAATTGTTTGAGGATCCACCAGAGTGTCTCAATGTACTCGTTGTTGTAGGTAATGTAAGGATGCTCCAGGTCCACCCAGTAGCCCATCTTCATCGTAAGATCATCCCATTGATCTTTGTACTTCATTACCGTCTCACGGCACTTTCTGTTGTATTCCTCAATGCTGATTTTTCGCCCGATGTCGTCCTTTGTAATCCCCAGCTCTTTCTCCACCTGGAGCTCCACCGGAAGGCCATGGGTATCCCAACCGCCTTTACGCTTTACCTGGAAGCCTTGTAGTGTCTTAAAGCGGCAAAAAATATCTTTTACGGTACGGGCCATCACATGGTGAATGCCAGGGGCGCCGTTGGCCGAGGGCGGACCTTCATAAAACGTAAAGGTTTGATGTCCTTCGCGATTGCTGACTGATTTTTCAAAAATCTTTTCTTTCTCCCAAAATGCCAGCACTTCCTCTGCGACCTTTGCGAAATTCAGTTCCTTATATTCCTTGTAGCTGCTCAATTTCATCAAAAAATAAGAGCGCAATTTAGGAATAATATGAGAGGAAAAAGAAGGAATTTAGGGGTCCTGGTACGGTTTGAACCAATGGTTTCCGCCTACCCGGTTGTGTTCGGGATGATGCTACTGGCTACTATGAGGCCCCATCCTTATCCCGGATCCTGATCCTGTTAACATCAATTGCCTCATCTTCGTGCTCTCCGTAAAACGAAGCATCAAAGTCATCAATCAGCAACTTTTCATCTTGTACCTTCTTGGGTTTGTCGAATGTCAGGATCAGGGCCGGCAGTAAGATCAGGTTGGTAAACATCGAGATTACCAGCGTCGTAGAAATAAGAACGCCCAACGCCACAGTACCACCAAAGTCAGAAAAAGCAAAAATAATGAACCCGGCAAATAATACGGTAGAAGTGTAGATGATGCTTTTGCCTGTTTCAAGGATGCTTTCACTTACCGATCGAGGTACAAAAAATCGACTGGACAATAATTCCTGGCGATACTTTGCCAGAAAACGAATGGAATTATCAACGGAAATACCAAAGGTGATGCTGAAGATCAACGCCGTACTGGCCTTGAGGGGTATGTGAAAATATCCCATCAATCCTGCGGTAATCATAAGCGCAATCAGATTGGGGATCAGCGAGATAATGATCATCCGCGCATTGGCAAACAAAGCGGCCATGCTGATAGTAATCAGGAGGAACGCCAAAAGAAGGCTCTCCCATAGATTTGCGATCAAAAACTTATTCCCTTTAATAAACAGGATGGAGGTTCCGGTAACATTGACTTTGATGTAATCCTTGTCTATAGGATTGCCAAACAGGGAAGCGATCTTCGGATTGATTACTCTCGTAATGAGCGAATCCATTTTCCGGGATCCGATGTCCGCCATCTGGCAACTGATCCTCATCTTTTGGAATGTAGAGTCGGCAAAAGATTTAAAGAGACCGCTGTTGTCAGTCTGACCCTTCATATAGCGCAGGATAAATCCCTTCTCTGCATTGGTTGGTAGAGAATAATATTTTGGGTTATTGTTATAGAACGCCTGCTTCGACGCTTTCACAAGGCTCACGAGTGAAATCGGCCGTGAGATAACCGTAATTGAATCCAGGAAGTATTCGAATTCTTCAATCTTCTTCAGATTATTCACTTGAAGCAAGCCTCGACGCTTGCCGGTGTCGACCATAAATTCCAGTGGCATGATCCCGCTGAAGTTCGATTCAAAAAATTTCAAATCTTTCTTTATTTGGCTCTCTTCTGGAAGGTCATCCACCATAAATGACACGGATATAAGCTTCAGCATGCCGACAAGCGAGATAATCACCAAGCCACCGGTAACGAGGTATATCGCTGGGCGAAAACGAACGACCATAAAATCTACGGTCCTCACAAACCTGCCCAATATCTTGAAGTCAAGATGGCGCAAGTGCTGGGAAGAGGGCTCAGGCAACCAGGTGAGGATACCGGGGATCATGACAAGGCTCACAAAAAACAGTGCAATAATATTGATGCCTGCTACAATCCCGAATTCCCGAAGGATCATAATGTCTGTCGACAATAAAGTGAGAAAGCCAATCGCAACTGTAAGATTGGTCAGAAATGTAGCGAGACCCATGCGTAGCACCACCGCACGGATCGCCTCCAATTTATTTCCATGTTTTACAAATTCAACATGATACTTGTTCAGCAAGTAAATGGCATTCGTTATGCCGATCGTTACGATGACCGGTGGGATCAGCCCGCTCAGCAAAGTGATTTTAAAACCTAAGAGTGCGATCGTCCCCAATGTCCACACTACCATCACGCCAATCATCACCATAGAAAAGAGCACAGCCCTTACCGAACGGAAAAACAACAACATGATCAAGCCTGTAATGGCCGCCGACAAGTAAAGAAACAAGGCCATTTCTCTCCTTACCTGCTGAGCCACAACGGATCGGATAAATGGTAGCCCGGCATAGCGAAGGTTAATTCCTGTATCTTTTGAAAACTCATCACCCAACTGATGAAGGGATTGAATAAGTTCTACACGTTTCGCGGAATTGGCAATTTCCTTCCGCACCGAAACAAACATCACGGTGGCACCATTTTCCGTGTTCACCAACTGACCCATGTATATTTTCTGTTTGCGCGACTCCGTTAACAGGCTGTCAAGGATTTGTTGCGAAGTGATGTTTTCCGGAAAGAGGCTGGTCGGAATAAATTTATTGGCCGCGGTGTCTTTGACTATTATTTTTAATAGCGGCATCGAGAGAACTTCATTCACTCCGTTGATTTTCCGAACGTCCAGGCACAGTTTTCTGAGCTTCTCAAAATTGTCAACACGATAAATGGCGCTGTCTTTCATTCCTACAAACACCATGTTGCCATCTTCTCCGAACTGTGCTTTGAACTTGTTGAGGAAAATCATGTCCGGATCTTCGGGGGGCACTGTGCGATTAAATTCATAGCTCATTTCCACCTTAGTAGCCTGGAAGGCCATAACGATGGTGATGGCAGCAATGATGCCCATCAGCAGCAAACGAAAACGGATAATACTATCTGCGACGCGTGACCACACAGTCTGGGTAGTTTTCAGAAGCGGCAAATGTAAAGAATTCCAACTATTTCTAAGATTTGTCCAGCGTTTTGCACAGGTTTTCAACATCTGCTCTGTATTGATGCGACCTCCACAGCGTGAACTTGTCAACGTCAGGAATGGCCACAGTGCTGGCAACATACCTTCCAATTCATTACCTTTGAATTGCCTTTTTGGAAGTGCCCCTAAAATAAAATCTAAACAGATATTTACTATGAAAGCCCTGCTTTTTTCCATCACCGCAATGTGTGCCGCTCTTCAAACCATGGGCCAATCTGCAACAAAGACAAAAGACGGCGCACAACTCATTCTAGATAATGAAAAAGTAAAAGTATTCGCTTACGATGGGGGCTCCGGAAAAGATCTGTGCGGTGCTGGCAAACATAGCCATCCTGCCCACCTTACCGTTATGCTTACCGATGCGACCATTATGATTACAAATGCCAACGGTGAAGTCAAAACAGCAAAATTGACGGCCGGCACGAGTTTTTGGAGCGAGGCCGAAACACACACCGTAATCAATAGCGGTGCCAACCTTGTGAAGTGCCAGATAGTTGAATTGAAAAAACCAAAACTGTAGCATAAAGTTAAGCAATGAGAACCCACAAAACTTTCTTGCAGATTCTCATTGAGTTATCCCTAATCATCGTTGGTGTGCTGGCGGCTCTGGGGGTTGAAAATTGGCGCGGGTCAATTGCCGAACATAAAACAGGACGGGAATGCATTCTAAATCTTAAGGAGGCCCTTCAGATAGACACCGCACTGATACGGGCGGAGATCAAACTTGATTTTGACAAGGGACATGCCGCGAGCAAAATGCTGGAGATGATGGAAAGTGGCATCGCTGCTTCACCCGAAGAATTTGAGAATATCATTGTGAACATCATCAGGGTGGTCAACCCTACATCCATGTCTGCCGTGTATGAGGACTTGAAATTCACTGGCAACCTGAAACTGATACGAAACCGTGATCTAAAACAAAGTATTATTAGCTACTACGCTACTGTAGAACTTCTCCGAGAACAAATATCCTCAATTTCTGTTGAAAGCGACTTTATAGATCTTATTGATTACGAGGAACTGATCTATCGAAAGCCATTTTCGCGGGAAGTCATTCTTTCAAATCTTAGAAAAAATGAAGGAGCCAAGCGGAACCTTCGTCAATTGCAGCGGTCAATGCATTACCATAGCAATGCCATGATTTATACAATGCTCCCAAATTGTTTGGAACTCCTCGACAAGATCAACAAAGAACTGGAATCGGAGTAACCTAAATTGTGATCCCCTTTATCTTTCGATACAATGAAAGTGCATGACGATCGGTTAGGCCGGAGATAAAATCAATGACAAGGCGTAACCTGGTATAAGCATCGGCACTTTGTGAGATGGCTTTGCTGATTTCAACAGGAAAGAGTAGCGACAGGTTGCTATACTTCCGAGACTGATCCTTTTCACGAAACGTACCGGCGGCGGTAACAAATTCGCGCAGCAGCCCCGGCAATACTTCATTGCCTGAAGCTTCTATCTCCACCACCTGGCGTGCCCGATAGATTTTCTGAACTGAAACTTCATTGATCTCTTTCAAGGAGTTTTTGAATTCACACAAATCGACGAGGGCGTGATCAAATCTTCCGTTTACAATCTCCTGCTCATGGTCGAGAAAAATAGAAGCACACGCTTCAATCAGCTCGCCGATGCTCATGGCCCTTAACGTACCTAGCTTTTTGTTCAAGCTTTCATCATTTGCCAGTTTGCGTCGATCCAACTTATCCTTCAGAAGTGGCGCCAGGAGTTCCACCGTTTCATCAAAGCTCACTAGCCCTAATCGGCAGCCATCTTCCAGGTCGATAATGCTGTAACAAATATCATCCGCCGCTTCCACCAAAAAGGCAAGCGGATGACGGCACCAGGCCCCTTCCGATGCAGGCAAAAGCTCGAGCTGGCCCGCAAGATCCGCGAATATCTCCTTCTCGCTTTGAAAGAACCCATACTTGCGTTGGCTCTTCTTTGATTTGTCACGGAATGGAAAATATGCCGGACAAGGATATTTCGTAAACGCCCCAAGAGTGGCGCACGTGAGCTTCATGCCATATTCATGCTGGTTCAAGATGCGAAACCCTTGCGCATTTCCTTCAAACTTGATCAGATCACTCCACTGGGCTTCAGTAACAGTTCTATTGAACGAGGTGTTATCAAGGAAGAAATCAGACAAGGCATCTTCACCCGCATGGCCAAAGGGGGGATTGCCCAGATCGTGGGCCAATGAGGCAGCTGCGACGATGGCTCCGAAGTCGAACAAGGAAAAGTTTTGATCCAGCTCAGGATGACGTTGCAGGATAACCTCCCCCACGCGTTTTCCCAGTGATCGGCCTACACTTGAGACCTCCAGGCTGTGGGTGAGCCGGGTATGGACAAAATCATGCTCCGGCAGCGGGTGCACCTGCGTCTTGTCTTGCAGCCTGCGAAAAGGATGCGAAAAAATTATTCGGTCGTAGTCCTGCTCGAAAGCGCTTCGATGTGCCCCGGAAGTGACAGGTTTTTGGCCAAGGCGGGTTTGGGAGAGAAGGGTGTTCCAGTTCACAATCTATAGATTGAGGTGTAATGAATTCCTGCCAAAGGGGCAGGCTAATGGAAACAAATTTCATGATTTTAAACTAAACCACCTTCTCACCTGCTATTTTTGACTTCATGTACAAAGCACTCGTCAACGGTAAAGCATTTAATATTGAACCCGGCGAAATGGAGCCTGACAAGGACCAATGGCTGGTTAACGGTAATCCGCTGATGTGGGATGTAAGTTCCTTGGGGGATGGAAATTATCACATACTCTACCATAACAAAGGGTTTCAGGCAGAGGTGGTAAAAATAGACCGCGAGTCAAAAACCCTCGACCTTAAAATCAACGGCAGGAAATACTCTGTTCAGCTTCGCGACAAGTTTGATCTTCTCTTAGAAAAAATGGGGTTGAATAATACGGTTGCTAACAAAGTTAACGTTATCAAGGCGCCGATGCCAGGCCTTATCATCGACCTCCGTGTAAAAGTGGGAGACTTTGTAAACACAGGTGATCCCATGTTGGTATTGGAGGCTATGAAGATGGAGAATATCATCAAGGCTCCTGGAGACGGGATGGTGAAACAGGTGAAGATAAAGAAGGGTGACAGTGTCGAGAAAAATCAAGTGTTGATTGAGTTTTAACGAAATGGAAATTACAATTATTTTAGTGGGGGTTACCTTACTTCTTATACTTACAATCCTAGGGATTTCTTTCCAGAGGCAGAAGAGCATAATGACAAATGATAAGGAGCCTTTAATCAGGATCGAATCGAACATTGCCAGACTTGACTCTCTAATTCGAGATGAGTTTTCAAGAAATAGAGATGAAATTCAAAACATTTTTCAGGGGAATCGCACCGAGTCCAATAACACATTTAAGAATCTTGGCGACACAATTCAAGGTTCCCTTAAAGACAATAAAGACGAGCTCTCAAAGTCCCTAAAATCATTTGAAGATCAATTTGGAGTTAATGTTAAAGATTTCAATGGCCTTCAAAAACAAAAATTCGACGACCTAATCTCACGCATCGCACAGATCAAATCAGATAGTGAAATTAGACTTGATAAAATCAAGGACACTGTAGATACCAATCTACAAAAGATTCAAGAACAGAATTCCAAAAAATTAGATGAAATGCGAGCTACTGTTGATGAGAAACTCCAATCAACTCTCGAAAAGCGTTTCAATGAATCGTTTACTGTGATTAGTAACAGACTTGATCAAGTTCATCAAGGCCTTGGTGAGATGCAAAAACTCGCATCTGGTGTCGGAGATTTGAAAAAAGTCCTTACAAATGTAAAAACCCGGGGTAGTCTTGGTGAGATTCAGCTCGGAAACATTCTTGAACAAATTTTTTCTCCAAGTCAATACGAGAAAAATTCAAGTGTGAAAAAGGGTAGTTTGGAGCGTGTCGAGTTTACAGTAAAACTTCCAGGGAAAAGTGATGATAATACACCCGTTTTACTCCCAATAGATTCAAAATTTCCTAATGAGGACTATCAACGATTAATTGAGGTCTATGAAAATATCGCAAACTTATCACAACAGGAGATTGAAGAGGCAATTAGAAATTTTGACTATTCAGTCAAAAAGTGCGCAAAGGATATTAGAGACAAGTATATAAATCCCCCTGTCACCACTGACTTTGCAATAATGTTTGTCCCAACTGAAGGATTGTATGCTGAAATTTTAAGAAGAACCGGGCTATTTGAAATGCTCCAGAGAGAGTACCATGTTATTGTAGTTGGCCCGACAAACTTGGCTGCATTCTTAAATAGTTTGCAAATGGGATTTAGAACCTTGGCTATTGAAAAAAGATCTAGCGAGGTTTGGTTAATTCTAAGCGCCATTAAAACTCAATTTGGTGATTTTGGTAAAATTCTTGACAAAACCAAAAAGAAATTACAAGAGGCATCAAATGTTATTGAGGACGCTAGTATCAAATCGAGGGGAATTGAACGCAAATTAAGAACAGTCCAAGAACTCCCCAGCGCAGATGCAATTGCCCTAATTGGCAAAACGATAAACATTGAAAATGAAGAAGGTGAGTCATCCAATCAGACAGACGAAGAGGTTGAAGCTCAAAAAAAATTATTTGATTAGCTATATTTTCCCGTTGCAAGGAAAAGAAGCGTCAGCCTGAGCGGAGTCGAAGGCTGACTAACCGTATCTATATATGAAACATTACTACGTTTATATTCTCAAATGCAACGACGGCTCATATTACACTGGTATTACGAGCAACCTTGAACGGCGCCTGACCGAACATGAGGATGGAAAGTATCTGCGCTGCTACACGGCCACAAAACTTCCTATAGAATTGGTCTTCTATGAAAGATTTTATAATCCAATGCATGCCATTGATTTCGAAAAGCAGGTCAAAGGGTGGAGCCGAAAGAAAAAAGAAGCATTGATTGAAAGAAATTGGGGCAAACTAAAAGAGCTTTCTGTTTGCAAGAATACCACACACTATTCATTTCACGGTAAGGCTTCGACTCCGCTCAGCCTGACGGAACAAGTTCAGTCTGAAGAACAAGATCAGCCTAACAACAAAGCCAGCCTGTCGGAACAGGTCAGCGTGAAGAACAAGATCGACCTAACAAACAAGGCCAGCCTCACGGAGCAGGTCAGCCTGAGCGGAGTCGAAGGCCAAACCACAATCCACAATACAATACCATGAAGGTAACCGCTGATAACAAACTCAAGAAACTCATCGTCGTCGGCGATCGCGTTTTGATCCGGCCCGCCAAAGAAACTGACAAGACGGACAGCGGACTCTACTTGCCACCGGGTGTTCAAGAGAAGGAAAAAATCCAAAAAGGCTTTGTCATTAAAGTCGGGCCCGGCTACCCGCTGCCCATGCCTGCCGATGAAGATGAACGGTGGAAGGGAAAGGAAGATCAAATAAAGTATTTGCCGTTGCAGGCCCAGGAGGGTGACCTTGCCATATTTTTACAAAAAGGTGCCATCGAAGTGCTGTATGAAAGCGAAAAATATTTTATTGTACCGCAGGCGTCTATTCTGATGCTGGAAAGAGAAGAGGATTTATAAATGGCTGGCTTATCATTTGATGTGCTTCGGGTGGGCAAAAAATACTGGCTCATTAATTTTGGAGATCGCTACGACTTTGAAATTGAAAGCATCCTGGTTAACGGAGATTTTAAAGTGAAAGACCTCCATACACTCGAACGCTACTTGCTTAAACAAACCATCAAACATGGGAAGGGAAAAGATTTTGAGCTGAGGGAATTTGACTAAATCGTGACCCAAGGTTAATTCGCCACACGACCTTGACAAGCTATTCAAAAGAAAAACAGACTGTAAATTTTGAGTTGATGTCATTTAAGATAGTAACAGCCATCCCTTCTGATTCATTTGAGATAGCCGCGCTGGTTAATGGTGCCTACCGGGGTGAAACCGCTCGCCAGGGATGGACCCATGAGGCTGATATGCTAGACGGCACACGTACCGATGCCGATGCCATCGAAGACATTCTTCGTGAACCCGGTCACCGGATTATGAAATATGTAGATAAAGGAAAAACTCTCGGCTGCGTAGAGTTATTTGAGGATGGCGATAAGCTATACCTCGGCATGCTCACCGTGCGCCCAGACCACCAAGCGAAGGGTATTGGAAAGGAACTAATGAAATCCTCCGAGGCCTTTGCGAAAAAACAACAATGCCGTTCAATCTACATGACGGTCATTTCTGCACGCACGGAGCTCGTAGACTGGTACGTCCGGCATGGATATCTGCCGACTGGCGAGCGAAAACCATTTGACTTCACCGATCCGCGTTTTGGAGAACCTAAGCAAAGACTTGAATTCCTTGTGTTGGAGAAGCAAATAAAATGATGACTTATGCAACTCGATGAATTGCACGCTGGGCAGAAATTAAGAGTGATTAAATCATTTTTGGATTTCGACAGTCAGAAAATCAAGGAAGGAAGTGAATGGACATTTGAAAACTATACATACTTCGTCTATGATGGCGGCTACACCTTCAATTTCAAAGAAGGCGTCATCCAAAGGCTGAGATGTCGACTAAGGACTACTGTGTCTTCCAGCACG
>JAYWDR010000271.1:0-5401 GCA_043779735.1 Cyclobacteriaceae bacterium
ATTACTCCACGCTTTGGCGTGTGGACTCTAATCCCACAACCATTCATCCATTGGCGGGGTAGAAAATACCGAGATAGGTGGTAGCAGGAAGTAAAAAGCCATTTATCGCCGGGCTCTAAATAGTTGGCGTATGGCTCCATCCTGTATAACTTGCCATAATTTAACCGGTTTACATGCCTTTAGCCGTACTAGCGTTCCTACTCTACTCTTTTTTGCAAAGCGATATCCCGTACAAACCAAGTGAAGAGTTTCACCTGGTGATAGACTATAAATTTAAGCAGCGCACGATGGGTACATCTGCGACATTGGATTTTGGCGAAACAGTCGGTGAGCACGAAAAAAAGATGCGTGGAGGTGGCCCTTTGCCGTACCTGATCATCGAGCTTAAAATACTTAAGCTTGCTGAAGGAGAAGTGAAAGTAAAGGCCGTCACCGGCAATGGCAAGATAGTATTTAATAGAAAAGCGGAGGTAGGGGTTATTCACAAGTTGGACTTAGGCTTTACTGATGATGTCAAGGATAGGGTAACGCCTTATGAGTTCAATATCTATTTTTTATCATCCTCAAAAAAAATCCTAAGCAGGATTCATTTATTCGTCGAGGAGGAGGGAGTTTTTCTAGTAAACAATGAAAAGCGTGGCAAATTTTGACTGTGGCTACGCAGTGGTGGACTGCAGGTTTGCATTATCTTGATCGGGCCCATACTACCAACTAAACTTGTTGAAGGGAGATTCCAGGCCATTAAATACACTCTATTAACTTGCACCCTGATTTCAGCGGAAAATAATTATATGAGAAAAATACTCCTTTTAGTGCTGGTGTTCGGTATCCTTCAGGGATCACTGGCGCAATACAAGCAGCCGGATGCTGCGGCCATACAACTCAAGTTGAAGAAATTAAATGTGCTTGCTTCTGTATTGTATGTAGCAGCGCATCCGGATGATGAAAATACCAGGGCCATTACCTTCCTGGGAAGCGATCGCCTTGCGGTGGCAGCCTACCTTTCCATGACTCGGGGGGATGGAGGGCAAAATTACATCGGTCCTGAAATCCGTGACCAACTTGGCTTGATCCGCACTCAGGAGCTGTTAGCGGCCCGACGCATTGACGGGGGACAACAATTTTTTACACGAGCCAATGACTTTGGATATTCAAAGAGTGCTGATGAAACTTTAGCCATATGGGGAAAAGATGAAATCCTCTCGGATGTAGTAAGGATCATCCGGCAATTCAAACCGGATATTATCCTTACTCGTTTTCCACCAGATGCGCGCGCAGGTCATGGCCAGCATACGGCATCAGCAATGCTGGCACAAGAAGCGTTCGACCTGACAAACCGTGCTGACTATTTGCCGGATCAAGTCAGCGAATTTGGGACATGGCAGGCGAAGAGACTATATACTAACTCTGGCCGTTTCTTTGACCAGACGTTAACGGAAAATTCTCCTGGCGTGGTAAGCATAAACATGGGGACCTACAATACACTGCTTGGAAAATCGTATTCCGAGATTGCAGCCGAGAGTCGCTCTCAGCACAAGAGCCAGGCGTTTGGATCTGCCGGAAGGAGAGGTGATGCACCTGAATTTTTCCTATACGCCAAAGGGGAAAAGGCCGACAAAGATATTTTTGATGGTATCAATACTACCTGGACACGTGTGAAGGGAGGAGAGAAAATCCAGCCTTTGATGGACAAAGTTATTAGAGAATTTATTTCAGAACGGCCAGCGTCCTCCATCCCTACCTTGCTGCTAATCAGAAACCAAATCAAGGACCTGCCCTCTTCTGTGTGGAAGGAGAGAAAGTTCAAGGAAGTAAACCAACTAATACAAGATTGCGCAGGACTTTTTCTGGAAGTAGCTGCCGATCAACCCTGGATAGCGCCCGGTGAGCTGGTGACCAATGCTTTTGAGGTCGTAAACCGTTCTGCCACACCCATTAAGCTAGTGCAAATCAAGAGTTCTTCCCTGACCATTGACTCCATCTTAAATACCGATCTCCAGTTTAATAAGTTGTTCAACTTCAAAAGCAGGAAAACATTACTAGGTACCAGTGCCTACTCGGATCCTTATTGGCTGCGCGAAGAACATGGTGATGGATTTTTCAAAGTCCCGACAAACTCATTTATTGGCAAGCCCGAAAATGATCCGGCAGCGTTAATTGATTTTTTAATTGAAATTAATGGGGAGCGTATTGATCTGACTGTGCCATTGATTTACAAATGGACAGATCCTGAGAAGGGAGAGTTGATGAGGCCATTTGAAATTGTACCGCCGGTATTCCTGAACCTGGCCCAAAAAGTATTTGTCTTTGCAGATTCTAAGCCTAAGAATATTGGGATTCTCGTGAAATCCGCATCAGGAAACAGAGTAGAGAGTATCGTAAGGTTGATATTACCCCCGGGCTGGAAGTCCGAGCCCGCAACTATGAAAATTGACCTAGGTAAGCGAGGAGAAGAGAAGAAAGTTGATTTCATGGTCTATCCAGGCCAGGGAGAAGGTAATTTTACTGTAAATGCAATCGCGGAAGTGGGAGGTAAGATCTACCAATCATCCGTGCAAACGATATCCTATGATCACATACCCTTTCAAACGCTTTTGCCTGCCTCTAAATCCAAGATTGTGCGGCTGGATATAAAGAAGGAAGGGCAGCTTATCGGCTATATCCAGGGGGCAGGTGATGAAGTGCCTGAGGCATTAAGGAATATTGGGTATGAAGTATGGCAGATGAAGGACGAAGAAGTGACACCTGCCAATTTAAGGAAGCTGGATGCCTTGGTGCTGGGTGTACGCGCACTCAATACAAATGATCGCATTCGTTATTACATGGGCGATCTTCTTGAGTATGTGAAGAATGGCGGTACCATGATCGTGCAATACAACACAAATCCTGTTTCAAAGGTTGATAAATTCTCGCCGTACCCGTTAAGCATTTCGCGCGAGCGGGTTACAGAAGAAAACAGTGAAGTAAGGATTCTCAAGCAAGACCACCCGGCATTGAATTATCCAAATAAAATTACGGCTAATGACTTTAATGGCTGGGTGCAAGAACGAGGATTGTACTTTCCTGATAAGTGGGATACCGCCTTTGATGCCTTACTCTCGAGCAATGATAAAGGCGAACCAGCCAGAGACGGAGGCCTTCTCATCGCCAAGTACGGGAACGGATATTATGTTTATACCGGACTTTCATTTTTCCGCGAACTGCCGGAAGGTGTTCCAGGGGCCTATAAGTTATTTGCCAACCTGGCCTCGCTGGGTAAAACCCCCAAGCCGCAAAGTCAGAAAGTAAAGACAGCAAAATAATGGAATCTTCGTCAAACGAAAAACCTCCTGTCTTCCATCGATGGAGCAGCTGGTATTGGCTGGTGATTATAGTGATAGTCATACAAGTCATTCTGTATTCACTCATCACATTTTCTTTCGCATGAATGTAATTGACTGGACAGTTCTTTTCACAACGCTCTTGTTGATTGTTGGGTACGGAGCATGGAAGACACGCGGGGCTACGAACATGCAAGGCTATCTGCTGGGAAACAAAAGTCTTCCATGGTGGACGGTAGGCCTTTCTATAATGGCCACCCAGGCGAGCGCCATTACTTTTTTATCAACCACTGGTCAAGCGTATGAAGACGGCATGCGTTTCCTTCAGTTCTATTTTGGTTTGCCACTGGCTATGATCATTTTGTCTGTTACGGCCGTTCCCTTGTATCACAAACTAAAAGTCTTTACCGCATACGAATATCTTGAGTCGCGTTTTGATCGCAAGACTAGAACACTGGCAGCGTTTTTCTTTCTAATGCTGCGGGGGATTTCAGTGGGCATAACCCTGTACGCTCCCGCTCTTATCCTTTCTACTATACTTGGCTGGAACATCAATTTAACTACGATCTTCATTGGAATACTGGTGATGATGTACACAGTATCCGGAGGGACGAAGGCGGTCAGTATTACACAGAAATATCAGCTAACCATCATCATGTCGGGAATGATCATGGCGGGGTGGATTGCTTTTTCAAAGCTACCCGAGGGTATTTCATTTGGAAACACTTTTCAGCTCGCGGGGGAGATGGGGAAACTTAATATGATCAACCTGTCGTTCAACCTTTCAGACCGCTACAATATTTGGTCAGGGCTGATTGGAGGGCTATTCCTGTTCCTGTCATACTTCGGTGCTGATCAATCCCAGGTGGGTCGTTACTTGTCAGGAAGCTCCATTACTGAAATCCGGTTGGGATTGATCTTCAATGGATTATTGAAGATTCCTATGCAGTTTATTATTCTCTACATAGGCATTTTGGTTTTTGTTTTTTATCAATTTCACCAGGCTCCGTTAATCCATAACCTGGCGCTCCGCGACAAGGCAATGCAAACGGAGGCAGCTGGCGAAATACGTCAGCTTGAATCATCCTATCAGGAAATTTATAGTCAGCGGAAAGAAGCAGCCGGACACTTGGTGAAGGCCATTCAAGACAATGATGAAGCTCAACTGGCTACTTCGAAAGAGCGCTTGAAAGATATTCAGAAGTCTGAAAATGAGCTACGAGCTAAAACAAAAGTGGCTATCAAAAAGAATCTTCCAGGTGCCAACACCCAGGATAAGGATTATGTCTTTATCAATTTTGTGATGACCCACATTCCACATGGGTTGATAGGCCTTCTGCTTGCGGTGGTCTTCTCAGCGGCCATGTCGTCGATGGCATCTGAGTTGAATGCGCTGGCTTCTACCACTGTGGTTGACATTTACAAGCGGTCGATCAGGCCAATGGAAGAGGACGGACATTATGTGAGTGCCTCCAGGTGGCTCACAATTATTTGGGCAATTTTTGCCATTGGATTTGCGTCGATAGCCAATCAGGCAGAGAACTTGATTCAATTCGTGAATATAATCGGATCATTATTTTACGGCACGATTCTGGGGATTTTTCTTTCAGCCTTTTATGTCAAGTATTTACAATCTACGGCCGTATTTTGGGCCGCTATCATCGCTGAATTGGTAATTCTGTATTTGTATTTCTATACAGAGGTGGCCTTCTTGTTGTACAATATTATTGGATGCGTGGTAGTCATTGCTCTGGCATTCATCTTTCAGTTCTTCCAAAAAAAAATCGTTCCGCTAACCTGAGCTAGCGGAACGATTCTTTCTGGTTATCCCACCGTTTAGCGTGGTTGAAAAACTGTTATTTCAAACCCTTCATCAATTCATCATTCATCTTCACGTAGTCAGCATTCTTATCCACTTCCGCAGCCTTCTTTGAGGCCATGGCTGATGCCATTGCGCCGGCTTTGTCGCCCATAGATTTTTGAATCTTTGCCTTGAGATGCGACATCCAAAATGCGTTTGCATTTGATGCGCTGGCTGTGGTAATCCACTCCAACGCCTGCTTCATGTCTTTGCCATTTTC
>JAYWDR010000272.1:0-5397 GCA_043779735.1 Cyclobacteriaceae bacterium
TGTGTTATTTTTCCGCCACTTTGTTTCCATATTTCCGGGCCAGTGGCCTCGTAGTGCGCGGCCGTGTTTGACGGGTTATCATATTGATTTGGATAATACGAATTTGGAATATCCATATTCAATTTTCTTGCGACAGAATAATAAGAACGGGGATCCTCCGGTTCAACATTCGTAGGGCACACAATCACTTCCGCTCCTACTGCCTTCAGGATGTCTATCTTTTCCTGTGATTGTTTATCGGCCATCGTAAAGATGCACTTATAGCCTTTGGCTATTGCTGTCAATGCTAGACCCATACCGGTATTGCCGGAAGTACCTTCGATGATTGTGCCACCCGGTCTGAGAATGCCAGCTTTTTCAGCGTCTTCAATCATTTTAAGTGCCATCCGGTCTTTTGTAGAGTTGCCGGGATTGAAATACTCCACCTTGACCAGGATGGTGCCAGCAATTCCTTGATTGAGTTTGTTGATCCTAACCATCGGCGTGTTGCCAATGGTCTCCACTATAGACTTGTAAATCATATGATGTTAATTGGGCCGGCAAGTTACAAAAAAGCTGCCAGGCAGTTCAGTTTGACTGGAAGGGGCGTGCGAAGGATTGCAAAGCCGTCTTACACCCATTGGAATTGATTTCAGCCCGCCGCACCGGCCAATAGATACATTACTGCCATTCTGATAGCGACCCCATTCTCTACTTGATCGAGAATTATCGAGTGGTGTGAGTCGGCAGCATCGCTGCTTAATTCAACGCCCCGGTTGATTGGCCCGGGATGCATAAGAACAATTTCCTTTTTAAGGTTGTCAAGAATTTTTTTTGTGATTCCGTAATAGAGTGAATATTCACGAAGTGAGGGAAAGTATTTTATTTGCTGACGCTCGAGTTGTATTCGAAGAACATTGGCAACATCGCACCACTCCAATGCTTTTTGAAGATCCCACTCCACCTTGACTCCGAGCTGGCCGATGAATTTTGGCAATAAGGTCGGCGGACCACATACCAGCACTTCGGCTCCTAGTTTTTTTAAGGCAAATATGTTTGAAAGCGCCACGCGTGAATGAAGAATATCACCAATGATAGCCACCTTTTTACCTTTCACGGTTTTTAGTTTTTCACGGATTGAGTAGGCGTCCAGCAGCGCCTGGGTAGGATGTTCGTGAGTGCCGTCTCCTGCATTGATAATATTGGCTTTGATATGTTTTGCAAGGAAATGAGGAGCACCTGCACTCGCATGCCTCATCACAATCATATCGACCTTCATGGCAAGAATATTATTGACAGTATCAAGAAGTGTTTCGCCCTTCTTGACCGAGCTGGTGGAAGCTGAAAAATTGATGACGTCGGCAGAGAGTCTTTTCTGCGCCAGTTCAAAGGAAAGCCGGGTACGGGTCGAGTTCTCAAAGAAAACATTGGCGATCGTCACGTCCCGGAGAGAAGGCACTTTTTTGATCGGCCGGTTGATTACCTCTTTGAAATTGTCCGCAGTTTCAAAAATGAGTTCAATATCATTCCGAGAGATGTTTTTTATTCCAAGTAAGTGTGGCTGGCTCAGTCGTGACATAAAATCAGTCTTTGTTAATAAGCCAAATCTTGTTGTCTTGATGTGTGCTGTCCAACTCCACCAGGACCCGTTGGCTTTCCAGGGTGTTGACATATTGACCCACATAGTCTGCTGAGATAGGAAGCTCCCGTGTGTGTTTTCTGTCGATCAACACAAGCAGTTCAACTTTTTCTGGCCTTCCGAACGCGATCATAGCGTCTAGCGCAGCACGCACTGTTCGGCCAGTATATAGCACATCATCAATCAGCACGACTTTTTTGCCCTCAATCAAGAAAGGTACCCTTGTTTCACTCGCTTTGGCTGGTAGTTCGCGTCTTCTGAAGTCGTCTCGATGGAAGGTAGCATCCAGGTATCCCAATGGAATCTCTTTTTTGCTAGACGAGGCTAACTTCTGCTTGAGCCATTCGGCTAAGAAAATTCCGCGAGGCTGAAGGCCCAACAGAACCGTATGTTCGAAGTTACCGTGATTTTCGATTAATTCCTGGCAAAGGCGGTCGAGCGTAATCGTAAGGAGATCGGAACCAAGAATGAGCTTTTTCTGCATGCTGGAGTGCAAATATAGGAGTTCTTGGCGATCTGTTCGCAGCCATTATTTGTAAGAAATCTTGTTCACAAAAAAAACTCTTCTGGAGGGTCCTGATTCCCTCTTTAAGCGTTGCAACCCGTACGCGAAGTAATAGTTGTCATACCAATAATCTAATTGTTCACTTTCGATGTTTGGAATGTCAACTGTTTCGCTTTTGTATGTTGTTTGTATCTGATTCTGGCTTTTGCCTTCGAGAACTTCGGCACTGCGAATAATTTTCGTACGAATAGTATTTTCAAAAAGATACATCATCAATATTCTGTCCTTCTCGGCCTTGACCTCGACAAATTCTTCCAATTGCATGGTTTTTACATCATTAATCTCAAAGCTGTTGTCCCAACGCAATTTCCCCTGGTCATCGAAGCCTATAACCACCGCATGAGTATATTGATAACCGTCAAATACCATTTCATTGCGAATGGGCGCCGAAGTAGAATATATCGTCGGACTGGAACGGTAACTGTAAAATTGACCCGCGCTGGGATACACGTAGTGAGGATAAAATGCCTCCCCGGTCATGATGTATTGATTTTGGTAAGGAATAAGATCGTGAATGAGAAAACGATAGTTGAATTTTATTTTCCTGCCATGGATGGTCTTCCGTTCAATCCTGTCCTTCACTCGCTTCCGATGCTTGGCTTTCATGTAATTGAAAAAATTCTGCAACTGCGCGAAGTTATAATACACGATGGCATATTCACCCACCTCATTAATGCTTGCCACAAAAATCCCCCTCGAATAGTCGGTGAACCTTCCATAGACCCCCGCCACAATTTGTTGTCCGTTAGCAAGCTTTATAGAGCGGCCAAAAATTAGATTTTTCTCTTCCTCTGGCTCCAGAATTGTCGTCTTGATCAAATCCCCCTGCGCATCGTAATTTCTTATCCATAAAGATCTCCTTTTTTCATAGTTGCGCGCACTTACCACCACGTCGACGCTACCGTCCTCGTAAACTTTCAGCTGATCCAATTCACCAGGAGCGTTGAAGAATCCGGGAAGAACCTTGGACCTCTGCGAGGTAAAGCTGTAATACAGCACAATGGGTCGATAGTTAAAATACCCGCCAATCATGGCGGCCTGATCGGTAATGACAAAATCGGTTGGATTAAAGGGAATGAGATTTCGTACTAGATAGTTGTTGTGATCTCCATTGGACAACTTGACAGCTTCGATTTGAAAGTCGCCACCACGCTGGCGGTCTTTAAAAAGGAGGAATAGCGATTCCCCGCGGTACTGTACCCGATGAAGCACAAGGTTCTTGCTGACTACAATATATCCTTTCCAATTCTCCCGCAAGGAGGTGTCCATTTTGATCAGTTCAATTTGGTCTTGCTTCCTGCCGTCAAGGCGCCTGTACATCATCAGTCCATTCTGCCGAAGACCAATAGCGCTGTATTTTTCCGATTCTTCATCGGTGACCGCAAGTTCAACCCTTCCTGACTGGACAATCTGGGCTGGCGCCAAGGGTATCACCAATAGAAAAGCAAGAAAAAATATTCCTCTACCGAGGGCTGATTTTATTGACATAAAAAACATGTCGAGTCTGATTCCCTTCAATTGTACTATTCTTAATGGTCTGAAACCCCCACACAAAGAAATGCTGGTCATACCAAAAACGGACACCGCCCGTGTCTTCATCCTCATTCTTCAGGGCATCGTACGGGCTCAAGAGCTTGACCTTAGCCTGCTTGATGGATGACTTTTCCTCCGGGTCACCAGAAGCATTCTGGTAGAAAATCTCACCTTCTTTTTTGTAGGTCATAAATACACTGTCGCCAGCGACCAAAAAATCACCAACCTGCTCCAGACCAGGCTGCCGGATATCATCCAATTTCATGCTCACATCTTTCTCCACCTGGCCACGCCCCCCAAACTGCATGACCATCGTCTGAATCATTTCTACTGAAGGATTTCTGGGTGGATTGTAAGGGTAGGGTGCACTATACGATCGATTTGAAAAGGGGCTGGCCCCAGTGGGTGAGTAGCCGTTGGAGTAGGGATTGTAGTTTGGTGAAGTGGGATAGAGATCGAAATTGGTGGATTGAGTATACATTTCTGCCAAGAGGTAGAATCCATTCGATTTTTCTTCAATGCGAATGGGAACGACATACGCTTTGTAGTTCGGCAGATGAGAAAGGTTCTTTTGCTTTTGAGCCTTTTCTTTGATCTTCCCTGACTTCTTGCCTGGAAGGTAATCCAGTAGATGCTGAAGCGAACTTAAATCAGTGTAAGAAACCGCTTGTTCATTAAATGGATCCACCACTACGGAAAAAAAGCCGAGCGCTTGTCTTTCATTGTTCTCTCCATACGTACCCAGAATAATCATCTCATCGCGCTCCAAGGCACTCGTAAGCCCCGAGAGAATGGAATACTTTGGGTCAACATCAATAACATCGTCGATGAGCAGGTTTCCGTCCTGATCGTAGGTGCGGACCACCAATCTTTTCTTTTCTATTCCCCTTCGTTCAGCCAGGAGTACATTGAAACTTTGATTTTGGTTGGTACGAATATCCAATAACGCAATATCCTTCATAAAGAGACCCGGTAGCACTTTAGGTTTGTCGCTGGACTGATTATACAACAATACTGCGGGCTCGCCGGATACGTATCCGCCAAACAGTGCGCTGCTGCCTGCTATTGTAAAATGGGTCAACTTGAAATTGAGCTCGAACTTTATCTTGTCTTTCTGAAAGGATTTTTCCGGCAGGTGCAGTGTAAGCAACTCAAGATTGTGCATTTCTGATTCTCCCTCACGAAAGAGTAAAAACAATTGAGTATGACTGTATTCGTAGCCTACCAAAATGAGACGAGTTTCTAACTCAAACTCCGTTAACCACACACTTGATAAGGTGGTATCTACCACTTCGAGTTGCCACCTTTTCTTCCCTTGCTCATACTTATTCATATCACGAACAAATGCCAACCCTTCTTTTTTTAATGAAATAACAGTGACTCCTTCTTCTGAAGTTTTTAATTCTCTTTCAAAGCGATAGGGTTGCTTAAACTGTCCCAGCGCTCCCATCGTAAGCGCTGTGTGGAGGAACAGAAGCAAGGCAAGAAAAGGTAAATTTCGGTTCAAGGTCTGGTGCTTAGCGAAAGGATACGTTCATACTCTTCCTTGGAGACCGGTTGTACCGACAAGCGTGGGGCCCTGACCAATACCATTTTTTGCAAACTCTTGTCTTCACGAATACGGGCAAGCGTCACTGGATTTGTCAAGCTGCTCTGTGGCACCAGATCAACGGCCACCCAG
>JAYWDR010000273.1:0-5394 GCA_043779735.1 Cyclobacteriaceae bacterium
ACTGGATGAAAAAGCAACGGTCAGCGAGGAAGTCGCAGTGGCGACCAAGGGAAATGGTGGGTCACCAAATGTCTTTGTCGCCGGTGGGGCGAAATTGATGGTCTGATTATTCAAATTGATGACCAACGTCTGCGGCACATTGGGTGCTACGTCATAGGAAGCATTGCCAGCCTGCGATGCGGTAATGGTAACCGTGCCAGCTTTCAGTATAGTCACTGTGTTGACGAGAGTAATGGTCGCGATGGTTGGATCACTGGAGGCAAAGGTCACCGTAAGGCCTGAACTGGCAGTAGCCGAAATTGTGAAAGGAAGATCTCCGAATATTTTCGGTGCCAGTGGTCCGAAAGTGATTGTTTGACTGGCCCTTGTAATAACAAGCGGTTGATCAACATTCTGCGCAAAGGAATAATTCGCATCTCCGGTTTGAGAAGCCGTAATGGTAACCGTGCCAAAGTCGATGATCGTGACTGTGTTCCCTGAAATAGTGACTTTCGTTAGGTCACTGGATGAATAGGTTATTGGAAGCCCTGAATCCGAAATGGCTGACAAGGGAAACGGGGCATCACCAAACGACTTATTGGGCAAGGAATTAAAGGTTATGGTTTGAGCTTGTTTTCCTGGAACAAGAAGCAGAGACTCAAATTGGGGGCTAGCACCATTGGCTCCGCCAAAATTTTGGAGGGGGCCGACCAGGCTGCTGGAAATATCATATTCAAAAAGCACCCCACTATTCAGGGTCCCTCCTGTCGAAGTCAATCCAAAGAGTTTCCCAATAGCAACTTCCGTTAAACTCCCTTGTGGATTAGAGCCGGTGGAAGCGGATATAAAATCATATTTGACAGTAGCAGCATTGAGGACCTGGTCATACTCAAAAATAACACCTGCCGAATTTGCACCACCACCCGACGTCATACCAAATAACTTCCCATTAGAAGCCTGGGTCAAATCACCATACGGATAAGAACCGTTTGTACCGGAAAAATCAATCTTCTTGGTATAGGTATTAGTTGCCACGACATATTCAAAAATTACTCCATAAAGGTTGGCTCCGCCCTGGTTTGTCATGCCATATAATTTACCATTGGCCGCCTGCATCAGACTTCCTTTTGGATTTATGCCTGCACCAATAGAGGGGAAGCTATACTTCACAACCACTATGCCCGTTGCCGGGTCAAACTCAAACAGAGTGCCATTACTATTAGTCCCACCCTGACTCGTCATACCATAAAGCTTCCCGTTGGCAGCCATCTGCAAACTACCTTGCGGGACGGCACCACTTGTGAAGGATGAGAAATCGACTTTTTTCGTAACAGTGAGGGATCCAGGATCATATTCAAAAAGTACACCATCACCAGATGATCCACCATACGGTGTGAGGCCATACAGCTTATTGTTAGCGGCCAGCAGCAGCCTTCCTGATGGGTACCCACCTGTGGCTACCGTAGAAAAATCTACTTTCTTTAGATACGAGCTCCCGATCGGGTCATATTCAAAAAGCACTCCTGCACTGTTGCTACCTCCATTGGAGGTCATACCATACAGCATGCCATTGGGTGCTTGTACTAATCCTCCCAGCGGGTTTGATCCTTTGGAAGAGCTGAAGAAATCTAATTTTTTACTAAATCCACTTGTTGTCGGGTCGTATTCAAAAAGCACTCCGTAACCAACAACACCTCCGTAGGGAGTCATGCCATAAAACCTACCATTTGGGGCCAACGTTAAATTACTCAGTGGGTTTCCTCCACTTACTCCATATGCAAAATCAAATTTCTTAGTGAGTGTATTGAGGGTTGGGTCATATTCAAAAATGGTTCCTTCATTAGTAGCGCCACCATTGAAGCCCGTGCCGTATAAAAAGCCATTTCCTGCCTGAACCAAACTGCCCTGAGGATTGGTGCCAAACGTCGAGGTGAAATCAAAATTCTTATTGACAAAAGTAGTGCCAGCCACGTAATCGAAAAGTGTACCTGAATTGCCAGACCCGCCGTTGGAGGTCAGACCATAAAGTTTACCATTGCCAGCCACCATTAAACTACCATTCGGGTTGGCCCCGCTGGATGCTGCTGAAAAATTCACCTTTTTCGTGAATACATTGCCTATTGGGTTATACTCAAAAAGCACACCAACACTGTTAGTGCCTCCACCACTTGTCATTCCATACAATTTTAAATTGGGGGCCTCCACCAAATCTCCTTTCGGATTTGACCCATTAGTAGTGGATAAAAAATCGATCTTCTTTTGAAAGGCAAATGTCACAGGGTCATATTCGAAAAGGACACCCTCGTTGTTAGCACCTCCGTTTGGGGTCATTCCGTAAAGTTTGCCATTGGTGGATGCCTGGATAAGATTACCTTGAGGGTCTGCTCCGTTGGTTGCTGAAAAATCAAATCTATTTAGGAATGAACCACCCACAGGATCGTATTCGAAAAGAACGCCCCGGCTAAAGGCCCCTCCACTGGTTGTCATCCCATACAAGAGACCATTCGATGCCAACACCAACCCTCCATAAGGGTAGGTTCCGTTTGCCGGCGAAAAGTCAAATTTCTTACTGTACGTGTTATTGACAGGATCATACTCGAATAACAGACCTTGGTCGTTAGCACCGCCCGTAGAAGTCAGTCCATAAAATTTTCCGTTCGCCAGGACCAGGGTAAGAGCATTTTGTGGAGATGCCCCCGGAAAATCCGTGACAAAGTTGTATTGTACGGAAAAGCCAGTCCCGTCCTCATTCGTCTTGAAAATGACACCCTTGTTGTCGGCCACGCCCGCTGAGGTTACGCCCCAAAGACTGCGCTGGGCTTGTGCAGAGCAAATTCCAGTGAAAACCAAAAAAGACAGCAGGTAGTATCTAAATTTCATGGGCAAAAAATGAGTCCTTATGAAGATAAGAGGATAGTATTGCTAAATCAATCCACAGACCCCGCACTGGGTAACCAAAAATACTGCTTTTTTCGCTTTGGCCTGGCGAAAAGTTGACCAAAACCATCCAGGAAGGGGAATTGTCTGGCAAGGCCTCTTTACTTCAATCCGTATTTGTCTATCAAATACACCAATGCGGTCATGGAGGCAGAACCTAATTCCAGCTCGCGCTTGTCCACTTTGTCGATGGTATCTTCCCGGGTGTGGTGATAGTTAAAATAGCGTTGTGAGTCAGGCAAAAATCCGATGAGGGCCATACCCGGTTGGGCAAGCGGTCCAATATCTGCACCACCACCTTCCTGGCTAAAGTCAGAAAGTCCGTATGGCTCAAGCATTGGCTTCCAACTCTGAATCTTTCTCCTGACCGCGGTGTCTGCGCTAATGGTAAATCCTCTCGGTGTAAACCCCCCGCGGTCTGATTCGATGGCCACGATGTGCTTCTCCTTGTTTTTTGTTGCCAGCTCGGCATATTTCAGTCCTCCGCGCAATCCATTCTCTTCATTCATAAACATGACGGCACGGATGGTGCGCTTCGGTTTGTAACCCATTGACTTCAATACTCGCAATACTTCAATGGACTGAACGCACCCGGCACCATCATCGTGGGCTCCCTGACCAAGGTCCCATGAGTCGAGGTGGCCACCCACTACAATGATTTCATCTTTATATTCTCCTCCATTGATCTGGCCAATCACATTGAATGAAGGGGCATCTTGAAGCAATTCAGAATGTGATTCCAAATAAAATTGAAGTCCCTTATCATCCTTGAGGAGGCTACTGAGTAGGTCCGCATGTTTGGTGCTTATTGCAAGCGCTGGAATTTTTGCCAATTTATCAGCATACCGTAACCCACCCGTATGAGGATAGTCTTCAGCGTTAAGACCCATGGACCTGACAAGGACAGCGACCGCACCAAATTTTGCTGCCTCTGACGCACCACTTCCTCGCTGATTCACCGCACCACCATAGGCCGCAAAGGCCTGGATTTGAGTTGGGTCCATCGGGCGATTGAAAAAAACAATTCTCCCCTGGACATTCTTTAGTCCAAGTTGGGCCAGTTCCTCAAATGATTTTACTTCTACGATCGAAGCAGCAATCCCGCCAGGACCTGTGCCCACCGATCCCCCCAGGGCACACACATTCATATCAAGTGTCCCCATTTTTCTTGAATTGACAACTTTACCAATTTCCTTTTGACCTCTTACCCAATGGGGCACCATGACAGGCTGCAACCACACAGAATCAAAGCCAAAATCCTCCATCTGATGACGGCTCCAATCTACAGCTGCTGCTGCCCCGGGGGAACCGCTTAGCCGCGCGCCAACCTTGGTGCTGAGGTATTCAAGCATAGGGTATGATTTTCCTTCCGCCAGCGCTTTGCTATAAATCTGCCGGATGACCGCTTCATCGGCTGACTGGGCCAGGCTTAGCCGACAGAGGGCTATCAACAAAAATGTATTAACGATTTTCATGAGTGAAGAATTTTATAGCCCCTTTTGGTGAAATTTCGTTTCCATAGGTGAACCCCGCGTGCCTGAAGGCCTCATATACTATTCGCTTAGCCGCTGGCACAAATAGCAGCAGAAAAAACCCGTTAAAAATGGATTTCTCACAGTCACGAATATAGAACTTTCCTTGTATGGAAATTGTAGTACATTCACAAAGAGTTAACTTTCACAAAGACTAACCCATATATGGCTTTCTTGTTTAGTTCATTTGAAGAATGGAAACGCTACAGCGAAGAAAAAAAACTATCGCTTATAGACGTAGTGCTTGAATACGAAGGGGATCAAAAAGGCAGGACGGAGGCTCAAATATGGGAAGGGTTGATGACCGCGTGGGTTGTGATGAAGGATGCAGTTCGCGCAGGCCTTGAAGAGGATATGACCTCCCGCTCCGGGATGATCAACAATGGGGCGAAGAAAGTATATCGCTACCCCACGGCGGTGCTCTCAAGAGAATTTCAGCAACTCATTTCGCGTGCCCTGGCAGCCAAGGAAGTAAATTCATGTATGGGCCGTATTGTGGCGGCTCCCACCGCGGGCGCCAGCGGCATCATGCCAGGGGTTTTGTTTACACTACAGGAGATTCATCATATCCCAGACAAAAAAATTCTTGAAGCCATGTTACTGGCGGCAGGAATTGCATTGATCATAGAACAAAAGGCGTCCATTTCAGGTGCGGTGGGTGGATGTCAGGCGGAGACTGGCACCGCCGCGGCAATGGGTTCCGGTGGAATTGTATATTGTTTGGGGGGAAACACGGATCAAATTTTTAATGCCGTGGCCATCACAGTTCAATGCATGCTTGGTCTTGTGTGTGATCCTGTGGCGGGCCTGGTAGAGGTGCCTTGCGTGGTGCGCAACGCCAGTGCAGCAGCCATTGCCAACAGTTCAGCCCAAATTGCGTTGGCAGACGTAAGCAGCGTGATCCCGGTAGATGAAGTGATCGAAGCGATGGGTGAAATTGGCGCCA
>JAYWDR010000274.1:0-5382 GCA_043779735.1 Cyclobacteriaceae bacterium
ACAATGTCGATGCTATTACTGCTGTGACGAATGATCGTGTCTGATAAGAGCTCAGCATCCCGATAGCCCTGTGAATTGTAAAATGCAAGCACTTTGTTCTTGTCCTCTTCAAATTCAGTCTTCAAGAACTTGGAGCCGTTGAGAAAGTTCAATTTAATATTTTGGTTGATAAAGTGTTTTACTTCTGCCCAGGTCACTTTTCGGCTGGAGTCAAGGGCGACCTTGTATTCCGTCGGCGGTGTGCTTATCGCGGCCACGAACAATGTACGGTGCAATGAGATACGCGCATGCTCATGTGTCTTCTTCATCTTCTTCTTAAGCTGAGTGTCTGAGATTCTGTTGTTCCCATCAAAAATAATTTCGTGGATACGCACTTTGGACTTGAGATCTACACCAATCCTCAAGCGAACTCCTCCACGATTGAGTGTGTCTTGCTCTTGGATGATTTTCACTTCTGTATTGAGGAAACCTTTTTTAGCAAAGTATTTCTTCACTGAAAGCTCGGCATTGCGGATCACTGCATCATTGACAATCTTGCCCTTGATGAGCTTTAAATCATCCTTTAGAGATGACTGCCTGGACTTGGAGATGCCTTTAAAATAAAAGTCTGTAAGGCGTGGCCGTTCTGCGAGGGTAATTACTAAATACACGTTGAGGCCTTCGATTCGGTCAACGCTTATGGTCACGTCGCCCACGAGCCCATGTTTCCATAGTTTCCGGATCGCGCTGGCTATTTGATCGCCAGGTATCTTTATTTTATCACCGATCTTCAGACCAGTAAGTGAAATCATTGCGTTCTTATCAAGAACATTTAGTCCGGTGATTTCAATTCCTGCAACAAAATACTCTGACGGGCTGGCATAGTTTAGGGTCGCTTCCGAAGTAGCATCAGCGGCTGCTGCTTTGTCCCTGCTTTTCCGAAATTGCGCCGAGACAGAAAAACTGCACACAATCGCTATAAACAAAATAAAAATCCTTTTCGTCATTACATCAGGTATTCGGTTCCAACACTTTTCCAAATCTGCGCTCCCGATGCTGGTATGAATAGATGGCTTCGTAAAGGTCTTCTTTCCGAAAATCGGGCCACAGGGTCTTCGTAATGTACAATTCCGTGTATGCAATCTGCCAAAGCAAAAAATTACTGACTCGCAATTCGCCGCTGGTTCGTATCAGGAGTTCCGGATCGGGTACGCCTGCGGTCTCCAGCAAGCTTGAAAATAGTTGTTCATCAATATCTTCAGGATGCAATTGCCCTCTTTGCGCCTGTTCAACAAGTTTTCTCGCAGCTTTCAAAATTTCCCAGCGCCCGCTATAGTTCAGGGCCAATAGTACAGTAAGGCCCTTATTATTCCTGGTCGCTTCTTTCGCTTCTTCCAGATTTCGCTGACAGGTTTTCGGCAAGTGAGAAATATCACCGATTGTCTGAAGCCTGACCTGGTTTTCCATCAGATTGCTGATTTCCCTTTTTATTGTATTCACTAGTAACTCCATCAATCCGTCCACTTCATCCTTCGGCCTGGCCCAGTTTTCAGTGCTAAAGGCATACAGCGTCAGATACTTGATCCCCAACTCCCCGCATCCCTCCGTAACGTCCGTGACCGCCTGAATAGCATTGCGGTGTCCGAAAATCCTGGCCGCCCCCTTCTTTTTTGCCCATCTTCCATTGCCATCCATAATAATGGCAATATGATGAGGCAGGTTAGTGATGTCTATTTGGTCCTTGAAAGATGCCACAAGACCGCAAAAGTAGCCTATTTCCGACATTTACACTATCTGCCGCACGACAATCAGCATAATACCATGATGGAAATAACAAGAAAAAGGTTGCGGTAAAGTATCCCCTACTTGTAGGGATTCGTAGGGCAGGGTATATCATAAAAGGTGCGAGTAATTGTCACCCCAAGAAAATAGTAAGAATCGTAATCGAAACTGTTTCCGTACTGATAATTCTTGAATGATGGGTCGCCCTCCGAAATATTGTCGAGATAATCGAAGAAAGTCTTTCTGACACCGAACTCGAGAGACAGATAGTATTTTGGATTGAGCACATACTTGATGCCTCCCCCAAAAGGGATGGCCATTTGCACATTGCTATACTGGGTCGTCTTGGTCTGAACCCCAGAAATACTGAACAGGCCCAGCCCTGCAAAGAGGTAGGGCGTAAACCGAAGCCTCCTTCTGTCATCTCTCCAATCAAGAAAGTGATATTCATATACTCCAGATATCTCCGTTAAGAAAATATCAAAAGACGCATTCCGTTTTAGGGCAAAGGCATCGATAGGTGCTTGTGCTTCGCTTACGCTTATTTTCCCTGCCGTAAACGCTGCTCTAAAGCTTATTACTTTACTTACATTATGTCGATAGAGGATAGTAGCAGCGGGTTGTGAAAAAGCAAAATTGTAATTTCTTGCCAAGTCTCCGGTGTAGTTGAATGTACCGAGCCCAAATCCAACTTCTGAACGTTGAGTAATCTGTGATTCGCCTGTCGTGATAGTAAAAGTAACAAGAAGTGCAATAAAGAGCGTGGAAAGTTTTCCGGGCCCCGTCATCTAAATTTGGCGTGGTGAAAAGACGGGCTGATAATGTACGTTAGCTTGATGCTTGTTACCATGTAAATATCATTATCATTGCGTCCACCCCTTTTGTTGGTTGGAAATTCACTGCCGTAACCTGCTTCCACATTTACGCCGGCGATGCCTGAAGGAACAGAATTTGGCGGAGTAGGCCCAAGGACTTCATTGGAGCGGTAGGACATAGCCTGGGCCAATTTGGAATTAGGACCAGTAAAAGTTGCCAGCCCGACGTAGTTCGCACTTACATCATCCAGGTAGTCAGTAAACGTATATCGAAAGCCGATATCCCCAGATAGGTCCATTACCTCACTAATCCTGAATCTGGCACCAATGCCGAAGGGAATTGCAATCTGCAGTAGTGAATAGGGCTTTATCCCAGAATTTACATCCGATGAGCTAAGTGTAGAGTTTTGCCCTTCGGTTCCCAATGGTTGAAGATCGACATACTGGCCGCCCTCATTTATAGTACCGCCCTGAAGATCTTTGCTCGGAGCGATCGCCTGTGGATTGTGTAGAAACCCTGCAATTCCTAAATATAAATAAGGAGTCCACTTCACGCGGCTCATGTAGGTCGATTGGTTTTCAAACAAGTCAATAACGGCAACAACCGAAAGTTCCTTTATAATGTTTCGAAAAGATAAATTTCGCTTGTAGCGAAATACACCACTGCCTAAGTCCCCCTTGTCTGCAGATTCAGCATCAGAGCCCTTTATACTGCCATACATGAATTGGGCTTGTACTGAAAAGCGAGGACCAAAGCGGCGGGTATAAGAAATACCAAAACCTGGCTTTGTAAAAGATATGTCAGTACTCACCTTATTGGGAGATGGCGACAGGTCACCGTAATAATTCAAAGCGTTGATGGAAAAACCAATAGAATTGTAGACGTTTTGTTTTCCAAACTTGGACTTGCTGCCACGATAGGCGCCCACCATCTTGTTGCTTTTCTTAATACCCTTCCGATTGAACTGGGCATAGCTCTCATCCACACTCACAAAGAGCATGAAGCAAAGCATCAGACAACACAACTTTCTCATACCAAAGGGCTTATGCCGAACAACAAATGTATAAAATATATGCTTTAGCTAAAGTATTCATTCATCTGACCCTGGGTTAGTAAGCGCCCATAGCTGTTTTTAGTTAGTTCCTGATGTCCAGACCCCAGTTGAGTTTTTGTCTTAATGTCCTAAAATAATGTTGCCCTGGAAACTGCACCAATTGTGCTTTGAACCGCTCTTTTTTGATTTTGAGCTTTACGCTCTCGTCTACCGTTTCAAACCGGGAATCCAGAGAAACCAGGAACTTCTTACTTCTTCCCTCGATTCTAAAGGCTAGCTCTGACCGGTCTGAAACAACTATGGGGCGGGCGGTCAGGTTATGAGGGCTTACGGGGGTGACTACAAAGCTCTCGGATTCGGGAAAGACGAGCGGTCCACCACAACTTAGTGAATATCCCGTCGACCCTGTTGGGGTTGACACAATCACGCCATCCGCCCAATAGGAATTCAGTAACTCACCGTCCACAGTAACGTGCACTGTGATCATCGACGAAGTGTCTTTCTTCATAATGGTGAAGTCATTTAATGCAAAGTTCAATCCTGAAAATAACTTCGGATCAGACACAAGTCGTAACATAGTACGTTCATCCACCGCATAATTACCTTTGAACAAATTGTCTATGGCTTTCTCGGTTTCGTCACGGCTAATGGTTGCCAGAACACCAAGGCGTCCTGTATTTACGCCCAAAACAGGAGTTTCGTTCTTACCGATGTACGTCAAAGATTCGAGCAATGTCCCGTCGCCGCCTACCGAAATAAAGAAGTCGAGGTCCTTAAGATTGTCCCCATGGTCAAAGATCTTCATATTGAAGTTTCGTGTTGACCGAAAATGTTTTTGGAATTTTGATGAAACAAAAATCTCTGGCTTGTGGCGCGTCAGCCACGTGAGCATCCGTTCAATAAAGCGGGAAGACTTTTGTTGAAAATCCCTTCCATGTATTCCAATGCGCATGAGGTGTTCAGATTGGAAGTGATGTTACAAAAAAAAATAGAGACTTCCGCTTGACTACTGGAAATGCTTTAGTCGGATGACTTCGTCCTGCCTCAAAAACCTCCAATGTCCGCGAGGCAAGTCCTTCTTGTCCAGCGTGGCGTAGACGGACCGGTCGAGCTTTACAACCTTGTACCCCAAGGCTTCAAAAATTCTGCGTACGATACGGTTCCAGCCGATATGAAGTTCCAGTCCTACCGTTTTGCCGTCTTCAGATACAACGGCAAGATCATCTACTACAGCCTTCCCTTCCTCCAGTCGCACGCCATCCTGTATTTTTTGAAAATCATTTTTTGTGAGGGGCCGATCAAGCTCCGCTTTGTAAATCTTCTTTGTGTTGTGAGAGGGATGTGAAAGTTTCTCAGTGAGGTCTCCATCATTGGTCAACAACAAAAGTCCAGACGTATTTCTGTCAAGCCGCCCTACCGGATAAACCCGCTCAGTGCAGGCACCATGAATCAATTGCATTACCGTGTTCCGCTCCTTAGGATCATCGGTGGTTGTGATGAATCCCTTGGGCTTGTTCAATAAAATATATACGGGCTTCTCTGCCTTGAGTCTCTTGCCATCATGACGGACATCATCTGTGATCTTCACCCTGTAACCCAATTCGGTTATGGATTTACCGTTCACTGTGATGAGCCCCATGGCGATAAGATCGTCTGCTTCCCTCCTTGAGCATACGCCACTATTGGATATGAATTTGTTGAGGCGGATCAATCCATCCGTAGATGCAGAAGCGTTGTCTTCTGTTGCGGAT
>JAYWDR010000275.1:0-5376 GCA_043779735.1 Cyclobacteriaceae bacterium
ATTTTCAGGTCTGATAGAATTTGATGCTACCAAACCAGATGGGACGCCGAGGAAGTTGATGGATGTGGGGAAGATTCAGGGGCTGGGGTGGAGGCATGAGGTTGAGTTGGAAGAAGGGTTGAGAAGAGTGTATTCACATTTTAAATAGGTCGCCGACAGACTACATTATCGTAGCCCAATTTTGAATAACACTGTTTACAAGAAGCTCGTAAAATTCATTAAGCCAGTTGCGCCGGTGGCGGATGTGCTATTGTCCCCGTTGACCTTGTTAGCGGTTGTGTGGTTTAGGATTATCCGTTTTTGGGGCATAAAAAATCTTAGAATTGCACAACAACTTTTTCTCCGATTGGGGATGCTTCCAGTGGTGGAACATTACTATGAACCCCTCATTGATTACCGGAAGTTGCCAGTCTCAGAAGCGAAAACGCACCTTAAGCTTGATGGTGCCAAGCAAATCAAGTTTATCGAGAATTTTGGTTTCCAGGAAGAACTCAAAGCGATTCCGATTGAATCAACGGCAGAAAAGGACAGATATTATTATCATAATGGATCATTTGGTTCGGGTGATGCAGAACTTTACTATTCGATCATCAGACAATATAAACCTTCCAGGATACTTGAGGTAGGCAGTGGTTTTTCTACGCTTATCGCATTGGAAGCGATTGAAAAAGCAAAGCAAACCGACCCGCAATATGATTGCGATGTAACTTGCATAGAACCTTATGAAATGTCGTTTTTGGAAGCTCTTGACATTAAATTGATGAGACAACCTGTTGAGCAGGTTGCGAGGAATGTATTTTCGGCGTTACAAAGTGGTGATATCTTATTTATTGATTCTTCGCACATAATTCGACCCGGGGGGGATGTTAATTTTCTAATTCTGGAAATCCTGCCGGAATTGAATCCGGGGGTTTTGATTCATTTTCATGATATTTTTATTCCTAGTCATTATCCTGTAGCTTGGTTGAGGGACGAATACCGGTTATGGAATGAGCAGTATTTGCTGGAAGCGTTCTTGTTGGGCAATGATTCATTTGAAATAGCGTTTAGTCTTGGTTACATGAAACAAAACCACCAAGCAGAAATAGAGGAGAAGTTTCCAGTGTTGAAGATGGAACAGGATAGAGTGCCTGGTTCAATGTGGCTACGGAAAGTTGTCAAGTGTTGAAGTATGGAGCTGCGAGATTTAATTTGTACGCCTTTCATTATTCTCTTTGTTTATGGTGGGGCTTACCTTGTTCGTCCCCATGTTACTGACTCCATAAACCGAAGGTATTTTATTCCAGCGCTTTCGGTGAGAATGATTGGGGCAATATCACTGGGGCTGCTTTATCAGTTTTATTATTCTGGAGGAGATACCTATAACTATCATACATTTGGGAGCAGGATTGTTTGGGAGTCCTTCATAGAAAATCCTATGCAAGGCTTGCGCCTTATTTTTGGAGATATACAGGATGATGCAAGTGTATATAAATACTCTTCTGGAATTCTTTTCCTTAGGGATCCAAGTTCATTTTTCATCGTTCGGATATCTTCGTTTTTTGACATTTTGACATTTTCATCTTATGCGGGTACGGCAGTACTTTTTGCGGCCACAAGTTTTGCTGGCAGTTGGGCGTTTTACTTAACATTTTACAATCGGTATCCCCGCTTGCATTTCACTTTGGCATTGGTGACTTTTTTTGTTCCCTCCTTATTTTTCTGGGGATCTGGAATTTTAAAAGACACATTGGTCCTGGCTGCGCTCGGTTTTGCCACCTACTTTATTGACAAACTACTTATACAGCGGAAGTGGAGCTTACGAACACTTATATATTTGGCTATTTCTCTATTCATAATTTTTGAGATTAAGAAGTTTGTTCTTCAGGCGTTTATACCGGCCGCATTGTTGTGGATCTATTTCAAGTATTTGATGACGATTCGATCAATCGTTCTTAGGGTATTAATTTTTCCTGTAATCATTGGTTTTGTTAGTTATCTGGGATATTATATTGTAGTAAAGGTTGGAGAGGGTGATGCGCGCTATTCGGTGAATCAACTCGCTTATACCGCTAAGATCACGGCTTATGATATTGGTTTTTATACAGGCCGGGATGCCGGCTCGCATTATTCGCTTGGAGAATTGGAGGGGACCTTTGGAGATATGATTCAAAAGGCTCCTGCAGCGATTAATGTTGCATTGTTCCGACCCTATTTATGGGAGGCAAAGAACCTGCTAATGTTTTTTTCAGCAATTGAAAGTCTGGTTTGCGGGTTGCTGGTGGGCTATGTTATTTTCTTGAAGAAGGGAAAATTGGCAGAGTCCTTTAAGAATCCTGACCTGGTCTTTCTGATGACCTTCTCTATTGTTATGGCGTTTGCGGTAGGCATTACTTCATATAATTTCGGTACGCTATCCAGGTATAAGGTTACTCTTTTACCCTTTTTTCTAACGGCAATGATTATTGTGAAGTATAAATTTTACATAACAACAAGGACCGCAGACGTTAAGGAATGATAAATTGTCAGCGAGGCTTGTTAGCAAGGAGGTTTTCAAAGTTGGTCAGGTAGTTTTCTTTTTGACTATTGACTGAAAATCTGGTTTCAACTATTTTTCTACCCTCTTTGCCAATTCGAAGTCTTAGATCGTCATGTTCAATCAAGTGGGAAATTTTCTCAACCCATTGGGCTGAGCTAGAAGCAAAGAATCCACTTACACCCTCCTGGAGTATTTGACTATTTACTCCAACAGGAGACATTACCGTTGGAATCTCTAGTGCCATATACTGCAAGCCCTTAAGGCCACATTTTCCCGATGTCCACTCATTGTCTGGAAGTGGCATAATTCCTATGTCAATTGGCCACAGATCTTCAAGTTCACATTCTCTACGCCAGGGCATTCCGGAGATGCTCAGTTGTTCATGTCGAAAATTTGCATCTCCTATGACCCGTATTTTAATTCTATTGCCGTACTTTTCTTTGAGCAGTGTAAGTGCCGGCAGGGCTGTCCTAAAGTGATCGATGGTAGTATGGCTGCCGCTCCACCCAATTACAATGGGCTGGTCATGGAGGTGATAGCGTGGGCGATAAACGTCGGTGTTAATGGTGGTGGGTATCGTCACAACATGTGAATTAAATGGACGAGCATACTGTGCGAGGTATTCGTTGCCGGCAATTACAAGATCGGCGAGGCCTATAATTTGTTTTGTTTTCCCACCATCCTTTAGCCAAGCAAAGACCCTGTTCTTCTCAGAGATTACATCAATCCAGATTGCGTCATCGAAGTCATATACAAGCTTGGCATTTGATTTTTTCAATGCCCGTTCAAAAAAAACGCCGCCAGTAACAAAGGCCTCACGAGCGACGAAGATAATATCATACTCCTGCCTATGAAGAATGTCATTCAGACGACGAAGGCCCATGGCAATGCCGATCCTAATCTTGTTAATTACATCATTGCCATAAAATATTTCATGTTCCTTGGGTGTTCTGATTAAGGAAGACAGGGTACAACTGAATCCATTTTGTTCGAGAAAATTAAAATACTGTTCGAAGCGAAAACGTTGGCCAGGTGCGCTATCGATTCGATGTGTGGCAATGAAAAGGATTTTGTTCATTCTTATTCGAGCCAAACCGGAGGCAATTTCTCAAGAATCTCAATGTTAGAAAACGATAGGCTCTTTCGGATCCCGGCCTTATGCGCCCAGGTTATCATTCTTTTTAGCCCTTCCTGAAAGTTGACGGTCTCATTTTGACCAAATATGGCCCGGACCTTGCTATGATCAGAATATGCGTGATTCACTTCATTACGGGATGGTAAGAACCTTATTTTGCTTTTAATTTGCATTGCATTACACACCTCTTGAGCGAGTTCTGCAACGGTGAAAATTTCATCAGCGCCCACATTGAATATTTGATTGTAAGCAGCAGATACATTAACTGAGTTGGCAATCGTTTGGGCGATGTTGCCCACGTAACTAAATGCTCTGGTCTGGGTCCCATCACCAAAAATAGTTAGCGGAACACCCTGCATTAATTGATTTATGAAGATTCCCACTACGTTTCTGTACTTGTCTCCCAGATTTTGATATTCACCAAATACGTTGTGCGGACGAAACACAATGAAAGGAAGACCAAACATTTCATGCGTGCATTTCAAGTCTAATTCAACCGCCAGCTTTGAAATCCCATATGGATCCTCAGGGGCGGGGTTCATCTCCTCCCGCATGGGTAGCTGCCCACGGCCATAGACAGCAATTGACGATGTGAAAACAAAACATTTGACCTTGTGGTTGACGCTTGCATTAATGAGATTAATGCTGCCAATCAGGTTGTTTTGATAATTGTACCTTTTTATAAAATGACTTAGACCCTCGGCTGCATAGGCAGCTAAATGATAAACATAGGTAAAGGAATATTTCTTGAATAAGGAATCAACCAAGTTTGATTCCATGATTGAGCCTTGAACAAAAATGATATTGTCATCAAGATTTTCCCGGAAGCCTCCGCTCAAGTCATCCATGACGACCACCCTATGACCCAATTTTATTAGTTCTCGACCAATGTGTGCCCCAATAAATCCAGCACCTCCGGTAATCAGCGAAGTAGTCATATCCCCTTTTTGCTCAAAGTAACATTACGGGCCTCAAATTGAAAACTTTAATGGAGAATGATAATGAATATATTTCTGTTTTTGAATTCTAATAAAGGTGCTGTTTTTCACAACAGACGTGCCAGTAAGGTTCTTGGTCAGAGAATTGGATGTTGACAAAGCCAGAACTCGTCAACATTTGTCGTATCTCTTCCATCGTGAACCTTTTCTCCAGGGGTGTGCCGAATCTGTCTAAAGCATCATTTCGCATGATATGGAAAGTTGTTTTTCTATAATAGGACAATGGGATCTTGACCGCGATGGGTTCGGAGATTGAAGCGACTAGAAAGCTGATCCTCGCTAGGGGCCAATAAACCAACAGTGCAATTACATCACAGATAAATCTTTTTGGTTTGCCCGGCACATGGCAAACTATTTTTCGTAGAAAATCAGAGAACTTAAACAACGCCCAAAACAAAATGCCACGATTTTTAGGCTGGTAGTACAGGTATACCAAAAAGAGACCACCCTCTTTGAGCTTATCGTAACATTTTGCAATAGCACCTCTCGTGTCTGGCACATGATGCAAGACCCCAAGGCTGTATATCAGGTCAAATGTTTTGTCTGGAAATGGAATATGGTTCACGCTAGCTTTTGTAACACGAACATTTGGGTAGTCCTTTAATGCTAAAGCGGCATAGTAAACCGCCTCACTTGGATCGATGGCTTCAATGCATGACACATGTTTACTAAGAAATTTGGCCCAACGACCACTACCGCAGCCTACATCAAGTACCACGGCATTC